>NZ_JAYFUL010000006.1:0-237772 GCF_034928825.1 Arcicella aquatica
TTAAACGATAATCTCCCAAATTGTGAACAGATATTTTTTTTCTATACCTAAAAACATTTCCATGCTACAAGTTCTTAATTTTTTTTATCTTATCTAAAAGATGTGGGTAATCAGTAGGACTTAAGTCCCTCGCTAGGGATAAAGTACTTGTTTTTTAATCTTTTTTAATAATATAGGATTTAAGACAATCTCGCCTAAAGCTTACAGCCTAACGCCTATCGCCAAAATCAATAAACACCAACATTAGAAATCACAGGGCAAGCCTTGGCATCTTTGATATTGATTCTTACTTTGCTAGTTTCCACGCCATCCAGTTTCAATATTCTTTTATAGCCAATCGTAGTAGCTGACGCTACCTCTTTCCATGCGTTATCTTTCCAAACCTCCACATTAAAGCTTTTTACTCTTTGACCTAATTTGATGTATTCCTGCAAAAGCACGTATTTTACAGGCTTATTAGCTCCTAAATTAATTTCAAGGCTTCCTGATTTTTGTTCATCATCGGTTGTCCAATAGGTTTCCTTATTGCCGTCAGTTACGTTTTTAGCCTTAAACTTTACATCATTTCCACGTACTTCGCTAGCTTTTACTGAGGCGTTGAGTGCCAAATTGGTTTTAAATTCCTTATCCAAAATAGCCTTGAAACCCTTCAATGATTTTACATCATTTTCATGAAAAAGCCCACGACGATCAGGAGGAATATTCAATAACAAGTTTGAACCTCTACCTACTGATGAAAGATAAATTTCAAATAATCTTTCTGGCGACTTTACTGCTGCATCTTCTTTAGCATGATAAAACCACCCTGGACGGATAGAAACATCTATTTCGCTCGGAATCCAAGCCGTTCCATTTTCAGAACCCGTATTCAATAAGTGTTCAATACCACTTTTGCCAGCGTACAAACTATCAGGCGTAATATTATTCCAGTTGGTTTCGCCTGCAATACCACTTTCGTTGCCACACCAACGTACTTCTGGCCCAGCATCGCTGAAAAAGATAACATCAGGTTGCATTTTTCTTACCATCGGGATGGTCGTTTTCCAGTCGTAATATGTTTTAGCGTCTATTTTGCGTTTCTCGTTAGCACCACCATAATAGCCCGTTCCGCCATTGGCACCGTCGAACCAAAGTTCAAAAACAGGCTTATAATTACTAAATAATTCGTTTAATTGATTACGATAATAGTTAATGTATTCAGGCTTGCCATAGTCGGCACGGTTTCTATCCCAAGGCGATAAGTAAACCCCAAATTTTACCCCGAATTTCTTACAAGCCTCTGCCGTTTCTTTGACAACATCGCCTTTGCCATCTTTATAAGGACTGTTTTTGATAGAATGCTCCGTGAATTTACTTGGCCATAATGTAAAGCCGTCGTGGTGCTTACAAGTAAGAATTGCACCTTTAAAGCCAGTAGCTTTCAAGGTACTAATCCACTGGTTCGCATCCAGTGCCGAAGGGTTAAAAATAGCAGGACTTTCATCGCCATTTCCCCATTCCAAATCAGTAAAAGTGTTGGTCGTAAAATGGATAAAAGCATTGGTTTCCATTTCCTGATAAGCCAATTGCTCTTTCGTAGGAATCGGATACACAGGTTTTGGGGCTGTAACAGCCTTTTTGATAGTCTTTTTTACAATCGGCTCATGCGTTTTGGGTAACGTTTCAGCATGATTAAGTTGAGAAAAAAGCAAAAAAGGAATAGATAAAAATAGCGCGTTTTTCATGGAATAATTAGTATTTAAAAGCTAAACTCGGATAGTTCTTATATTTTTTTAGGAAATTAGCTGGCAACGTTACAGTTACTTTGTCGCCTTCCGCTTTCCATTTTACGGTTGTTTTTTCGCTTAACAATTGCACTTTCGCTCCTTTGGCAGGCACATTGCCAGTCCATGTGATGGTCGTAGCAATTGGTTGATTTTCTGGTAATCTTACCAGCGCATAGATGGCGTTGTCTTTGCCTTTGGTAAAAAATGTTTCGCCGTCTCTGTAAACATCCGTAGTTCTAGTATTATAAATAGCCTCGCCATTAGCATTCAACCAAGTACCGATTTCTTTCAAACGTGATACTTGTGTATCGTTTAACGTACCGTCGGCTTGTGGGCCAACGCCTAGTAACAAACTGCCGCCTTTGGCTACTACTTCTATCAAACTATGGATAACTTTAGTTGACGATTTGAAATTATCATTCGGTACATAGCCCCACGCACCGCCTAAAGTAATACAGCTTTCCCACGGCGTGTCTGACTTATTGGCTGGAATACTTTGCTCTGGTGTTCTGTAGTTTTCGTATTCACCATGAACCGTTCTGTCAACCACTAAAAGACCGGGCTGAGCCTTACGAGCCATCGAAGCAATTTTGGGCATATCTATTTCCTGACTGAAAGCAGGAATAGCAGCACCCCAAGCCCGTACTTCGTCGGTAACGGTATCCAACGGACGAACCCAACCGCCATCAAGCCAAAGAATATCCATTTTGCCATAGCCTGTCATTAATTCTTGAATTTGGTTGTAGCTAAACTCTTTGAATTTATTCCAACGCCAAGGATTCTTACGGATGTCATAATTCACATTACGGTCTGGCGTAGCATAACGATTCCACCAAAAGTATTCAGAATGCCAGTCTGGTTTTGAAAAGTAAGCGCCAATCATAAAATTCTGTTTTCTGAATGCTTCAAAAACATATTTGGCTACGTCGGCTTTTGGATTTTGAGCGAACGGACCATTTGAAATTTTGAAATCAGAATACTTAGTATCGAACATCGAAAACCCGTCATGATGTTTTGTCGTAAAAACTACGTATTTCATCCCAGCGTCTTTGGCAGCACTAGCCCATTGGTCTGGATTAAAATTGGTAGGATTAAACTTTTTGTTCAAACCCCAATACCACTTTTTATAATCATCATAAGTTTGGGTACTGTCGCGGCTAATCCAATCCTCAGAACACAATTCCCATGATTCGATAATACCCGGTACAGCATACAAGCCCCAGTGGATAATCATCCCAAATTTTTGGTCACGCCAAGTTTCTAACTTTTCTTTTACCAAAGGGTCAGTAGGGTATTGGTATTCCGTTGAAGCCTGATGAATATTTCCCTGTGCTGTTGACTGAAAATGTGAAAAGGCAAAAAGACCAAGCAATGCAATTATTTTTTTGAACATAATAATAGTTTTTATGAAGGATAATATGACAAACGATTGTTGTTGATAATCGTTTTTGTTGGTTAAATTAACTTCTTTACAAAAGAGGTTTTAAGGATACTTATACCTCTTTATATTTACTAAATTACGAAAATATTTGATTTATTTTTAATAATCGGAAATATATTACATTTTTAATCAAATAAATGTGCATTTTTTTAAGGCTACATACCGTTTAATAATTATTGAGGTCAGAAACAAGTTGAAGATTTTATTTTAGCTAATTTTAAACAGCAAACTATGAACTTTAACTATGACAAAATGACACACACTGTACAACCAAAGGAAACCCTTTATAGTATCTCAAAAAAATACAGACTTTCTATAGAGCAACTCACCGAAATGAATAGTTTACAATCTACCAATTTGTCGATAGGGCAGGTGTTAGTAGTAGATTCTTCCACTTTTTCTGACGATACCACGACTACTACCATTTTCAGTGCTAATACGAGCGTTTTTAATGACAATACTGCTTATAATACTTCTAATACCTCCAGCCAAAATAGTTCTATCAATCATGCTGCTGTCAATCCTGTAGATTATGGAAGTTCGGTTTTTGAACGACGACAAGTATTCCAAATTCAGCAACAAAACAAAGGTTCATATAGCACTTATGTAATTAATTTTCCGAGTTCAGACGGTTTTATGCAGACTGGTCCCATGCGTGACGTTTATCCCTCGCCCAATCAAGTAAATCCTAAAGGGGTAAGCTATGCGGGGCAATCTGGCTTTGATGAAAACAAAAGTATGTTTTTAGATTTATGTCAAGAGCCATATTATGCCGATATTCTAAAATACATTTCAAAAAACGAAGGCTGTTTCGATGCCGTGAATAGCTATGACAAAGCCATTTTTTCTTTTGGATTTATTCAATTTACAGGTGCAGTAGCTAGCGGTTCAATGCTTACAAGGGTATTAGCAAGGCTAAAAGATAGAGACGAAGATGTATTTAATGAATGTTTTGGTCAATACGGACTGGATGTTCAAAATGATGGAACACCTGTTTTTCAGGTAGATACCAGCTATGGAACCAAAGAAGGCGATGCTGCATATTTAGAAGTAGCCAACGATTTAAGATTAACAGGAGCTTTTATAGCCAGTGCGTTCAAACCAAGTATGATTTGCGTGCAGGTAGAAGTAGCCTTAGAAGAATATGTAGTCAAGGCGGTGTCATCGTCGGTAATGATTAATATTTATGGGAATGCATATCCATTAAACCAGATTATCAATACACAGGGGGGAATTGCTTTCAGAGTAGATTTAGCCGTCAATCGAGGTTTGAGCGGCTCGTTGGCAGTACTAAAAAAGGCCATTGAACAAGTGTTGTCTGAATCTGGAAGTGGGGATATTACTAGTTTAGATGAAAGAAGTATCATCGAAAAAGTAGCCATGAACGATGTAGAAACTTGGAAAAAACAACGAGTATTGAAAGTGTTGGATAGTGGCTTTAGCTTTGCGAAGTGAAATAATGAAAATATAGGTTTCTACTAAAGAGATATAACTTCCATTTTACGGTTTAATTAGTAAAATGGAAGTTTTTGTTTGAAAAAGCATTACAGAATGCTTTAATTTGAGATAAAATAATTGAGAATAGTTTTACACATGAAATCAAAAAAACAAGCCAATCAATACGATAAGATATTCAAGGAAAATATAGAGGCTGTTATACCAAGTTTAATGGAAAATATACTTGGCATATCTGCGGTTTTATCAGAAGAACTTCCCGACGATATTCAGCATACTAAAGAACGAAAACCTGATGTTTTAAAGAAAATTACTGATATCCAAGGTAATATCTTTGTCCTTCAAATAGAGTTTCAAGTAGTTGATGAGTCAGATATGATTTATAGAATGGCAGAGTACAATGTCATGTTGGCAAGAAAATATAAATTACCAATCGAGCAATTTGTGATTTACCTTGGCATAAAAAAGCCAAAATTTTCAACTCGTATAGAAAGTAAACTTTTAAATTATAACTTCCCTTTAATTACATTTTCAGAACTTGATTATCATATTTTCCTGAAATCAGATAAACCTGAAGAAATAATATTAAGTATTTTAGCAAACTTCAGAGAAGAAGAACCGAAAAATGTTTTGAAGGAAATTATTCATCGCATTGAAGAAACCACTGAAGGAGATTTTTCGTTAAGAAGGTACATGCAACAGTTGCGAGTACTATCACAATTGCGTAACTTAGAACAAAAACTTAAAGAAATTATCATGATAAGTATTGCAGAATATATAAATGAAGAAAAAGATCCTGCTTTTATGATTGCTAAAGAAAGAGAACAAACTAAGTTTGTCATCAACTTGCTAAGCGAAAGCGACTTTTCTATTGAGAAGATTGCTAAAGTTACAGGTGTGTCATTAGATTTCGTAAAAAACATTCAGCAACAACTCAAGCTTTTACCCGAATAATATCTGCCAACCGCGTGGTATATCTTTTCGAAAGCTTCTCTTGTTTCATTTTCCAAGTACGTTGTAAATCTTGGGTAGCTAGTTTTACTATCGTCGTGCCTGTTTTTCTATTGATGTTATCTACAGCTTCCATCAATTTTTTATGCTTGGGATTACTATTTTGAAAGAGGCTGATTTGTTGAGCATTTTCGGGAGTTAAATCTGTTACAATTACGCCTGCTTTTTTGTATTCAAAACCCTCTCTGAAAATCATATCCAAAGCCTCTGTCGCAAATTTTGCTAATTCTATGTTTGAATTAGTTGGATAGGGTAGTGCCAACACCTGACTTTTACTGTACTGTTCTAATTCTTTTCGATGCGCATTGGTACGCAGAAAAACCACGATGGCATTACAACAAGACTTTTGCTTTCTTAACTTCTCCGCACAACTCACCGTAAACGTAATAATCCTCTCTTTGACAAGCTCATAGTCTTTATAATTTGTTTCAAAACTTCGTGTAGTAGCAATGTTTCTTTTATCGGCTACTTCGTCTAAATCTAAGCAACTAATTCCTTGCAGTTCTTTGTATAGGCGTAAACCTACCACACCCATTTCTTTTTTTACCCACTCTTCTTTGCAATTAGTAAAATCAAATGCAGTGTGTACTTCTGCCGCTTTCAACCGTTTGGCAAGTCTGTAGCCTATTCCCCATACACCCTCTATCGCCAGCCATTTCAAGGCTTTGATACGTTTCTCATCGCTATCAATTACATATACGTTACCTGTTTTTTCGGGGAATTTTTTAGCGATATTGTTCGCCACTTTTGAAAGTGCTTTAGTAGGAGCAATGCCCACACTGATGGGAATCCCCGTGCCTTTGGTTACTTGATAGCGAATCTCATTGCCATACTTTTGAAAATCGAAATACTTTTCAAAGCCATCAAATTTCAAAAAGGCCTCATCGATGCTGTATAGCTCTATCTCTGGTGTAAATTCGGCTAATAAATTCATCACTCTGTTGCTCATATCGCCATACAAAGCATAGTTAGATGAAACCACATGAATGTTATTCTTGTTAAAAAAATCCTCAAATTTATAAGCCGGAGCACCCATCGGTACGCCCGCCTTTTTGGCTTCGTTACTTCTGGAAATCACACAGCCATCGTTATTAGACAGCACAGCAATGGGCTGGTTCCTCAGTTTGGGCTGAAAAACTCTTTCGCAGGATGCGTAAAAATTATTACAATCAACTAGTGCAAACATATTTTAGTGCTTTTGAATGGAAAAAGTAACCATACCCCAAATTTCAAAATCGTAATATTCTGTCACTTTCGTTGGCTTATAATTATCATTGGCAGGCATTAGCCAAATACCTTCTTGGTCTACTTTCAGGCGTTTTAATACAAACTCTCCATTCAGGATACACACAGCAATTTTACCATCTGTAGGCTCAATAGATTTGTCGATAATCAATAAATCTTTGTCGGCAATACCTGCGTCAGTCATCGAAACACCATCTGTTAGGGCAATAAAAGTAGTGGAAGGATGCTTGATTAAATATTTATTAAGGTCGATGGCTGTATCTAAAAAATCGGCGGCTGGCGATGGAAACCCCGCACTAATGCCCCCTTCGATGAGTGGTAACTCCAACGAAGTTTCATCTGAAAATGCGTAAATCTTTAATGTTCCCTTTGTATTAACAGCTTTTAGATTCATTTACTTATCAGTTCGGCACTTTGCGAAGTGGTGAGGATTGAAGCACTAATGTTGAGTTTTGAACTAAAGTTTAAGAGTACTACCACCGTTCAATTTAGTGCTTAGCCCTCCATTTTGTAAACCCCTTGCTAGGCGTTCATTGTTTTTGTTCGTCAGTTCTTTTATTTGTAATTCAAGTGATTTCAATATAGTTACGTCTGTTTCAAACCCAAAAAGTCTGCTTATCCCAGTTTCTCTTGTCTGTATTAAAATTTTCATCTTATAGTTTTTCCCGTAACAAGCCTTTTCAAGTTTCTCAATAGCATCTTCAATGCTTTCATATTCTGTTTGTATTTTTACAGGCACAGGTACCCCGTCACAATGCTCTTTTAAAAAACCGTCAATTCCTGAATTACGTTGAACTGGGAAGGCATTTATATTTTGAAGGGTTGCTAGTTCTTTTTCTGTTTTTTCAAAATAGTCGTTTGCTCCCTTATTTAATAAATTGGATTCTGAAATTATCATTTCTTCTAAACGAGAGTTAGCCAATTCAACTGCATCAGCAGATACATCTATTCCAATGAAATTCCTTTTTAATGATTTTGCAGAGACACATGTTGTTCCACTTCCACAAAATGGGTCAAGAACTAAATCACCTTCATCTGTTACGATATTTAGAACTTGATTTAGTAACAGAACAGGTTTTTGAGTTGGATACCCTGTTCTTTCTTTTGCTTTTGGGTTTAAATATGGTATTTCCCATACGTCTGAAAGTGGAACACCTTTTTTCTCTTTTCCTAAAATTGGGTTTCCATTTTCGTCTCTTTTGTAAACAGATTTCCCATTTTCATTTCTTTCTCTGTCTTGTAAAATTTGGTCAATATTTGTTGTAGCTGAATAGTCAGTATACAATGTGTTGAATTTGAAATTCTGTGTTTTTGAATAAAAAAAGATTACTTGATGAGAGTTTAAAAGTCCCTTTTTTGCATTAGACCATCGTTTGTAAGACCATATAATTTCGCTTTGAAAATTATTACGTCCGAAAACTTTATCCATAATAACTCTTATATTATGAGAAGCTGTTTTATCGCAATGTAAAAATACACTTCCTGTATCCTTTAAAACACGTTTTGACTGCTCTAACACACTTTCTATAACAAATAAATACTCTTCAATAGAATTATATTTATCGTCAAATTCATAAGTTTTGGAGTTATTCTTATTAGTTAAAGAATGTTTTTTTTGGGTGAAAAAAGGTGGGTCGAAGTAAACTAAATCTATTTTATTAGCTTCAACTTCTTTGAGCTTTTCAATACAATTTCCGTGAATGATTTTATTAATTTCCATCTTGAGGTGTTCTTTCGTTAGCAATTTCTGTCAAAATCAATTTTAGGTCAACTCCAGAATATGTTTTTATGTATTCCCAAGCTTCTTCCCCACCGTAATATTCACCTTCAACACCTGCATAAAGTGTTTTTAGTGTTTGTTGAATCCTAATTGCCTGCTCTCTTTGTGGATAATAAAACATGACCCGAATTGGCTTATAACCGTGGACTCTAATTACTTGAACTCTTGTATGTTCTTTAGTAATATGATCTCCATCTGTTGTAGCATCTCTCCATTTAATTTCAATTGCATCATTTGCATTCAGAAAATCAATTTCAAACGTTTTTGGCCGTTGTCCTATGGTATTTTCAACTTTTGTTTTTATTCCTTCTGGGAATTTATAATTTAAACATAATGTTGCAGCTTCTTCAAGAAATGAACCTGCATACTTATACAAAAATCGTCCAGTGTTTTGGTGTGAGTCTATAAGTTGCCCTTCTTCGGGTGTAATTCCTAATACACGATATATCAGATAATGAGAGTTGTCATCAGCTTTCATTTCTTCTGTTCTGGCTTCAATTTTTCCTTTTAAGTTTGCTGAGTAAACTTCTGCTAAATTCTTGATATTTTCTTTTAACACATCCATACTAAATTTATCTAAATAATTCGGTGCAAGTTAGGGAATTTTAGTTGCTTTCAGTTTGTCTTCGTTTTGATGACATAATGATGCGTAACAACAGGCTTATGCATGACATAATCATTCATCCAGAAATCATTCCCTATATTAATATCTATTTCATTGACTACTTCAAACCCCAGTTTTTCATAAAAACTTTTTGCTTTGTTGGTTCTGTTTACATTCAGTTCTATATAATCACAATTTTCTGCTTGGGCTATTGCTACTATTTCCTGAATCATCATTTTGCCAAAGCCTTTTCCTTGTGTTTCAGGTAAAAAATAAATCTTATGTAATTTGATCATTTTTTCCTTTTTTTCAAAACCCGAAAACCCTACTGGCTTATCATTATCAGAAAAAAGCAGAAATTGGTTTGTTTCAAACTGCTTTGTAAGTGATGTATCGCTATACATCATCTCTAGCATAAACAATGTTTGTTCTTCCGTCAAGATACCTCCATAGGTTGGTCTCCAAGTTTCATTCGCAATTTGTTGAATAATGGGTAAATCCTGTAAACCAGCTTTTGCTATTTTGTAATCACTCATGATAATCTATTTTTTGTCTTTTAATGAAAATAAAGCAGGATATTTAGGTGTAATATTCATATAGTAGGCTTGAATACTATCCAAATCGGCTTCATAATTACCCGTTGGGTAAAATACGTCTAAAAATCCAGCTTCTTTGTTCTTATAATCTAAAAATCCTAAAATGATAGGTACTCCTGCTTTTAAGGCAATATGGTAAAATCCTGATTTCCATTCGCTTGTATAAGAGCGTGTGCCTTCTGCGGGAACAATTAATTGAATGGGTTGAGTGGAGGTTTTCAGTAACTGAGCCATCTCTTCTACTAAATTATTTTTTTTCTCCCTGTTTACAGGAATCCCGCCCAATGCGCGCATTAATATTCCTAATGGGAATTTAAACAAGGACGCTTTTGCCAAATAGCGAATCTGTAGTTTGACAGAATAAATGGTTGCCATACAAAAGACGTAGTCCCAATTAGAGGTATGCGGAGCCGCAATAATCACAGCATGGTGGTATGAATTTACGCCATTGGGTGTATTATCGATAACTTTCCAACCTGAAAATTGTAGTATTAATTGACCTATGATTTTTAACATGAAAGATTTCTGTAATTTCGTCGCCACAACAAAACTACCTATATTTGATTTTAGATTCAAAAGTAAAGATATTTTGGTATTATTATTAGATATTTAATAATAATAATTAGAGCTAACAGCAACTAAAACATTAAATTTGATACAACAAACGCAGATTTTTAAAATACCGATTACAAACAATGCAAAAACCACTCATATTGATTGCTAATGATGATTCAATAGCGGCGAAAGGGATAAAAACATTAGCAGAGATTATGTCTAGGATTGGCGAGGTATTCGTAGTAGCGCCTGATAGCCACCAGTCTGGAATGGGCCATGCTATTACGTTAGACAGACCACTCAGAGTGAACCCCGTAAAAGATTTTTTACCTAATGTAGAGGCTTATCAATGCAGTGGAACACCTGCTGATTGTATAAAATTTGGAAAACACTTTTTATTAAAAGGTAGGAAAATAGATTTAGTAGTTTCGGGTATCAATCATGGCTCAAATTCTTCTATTTCAGTGATTTACAGTGGAACCATGTCGGCGGCGATAGAAGCAGCCATAGAAGGTATCCCAGCGATTGGGTTTTCGTTGTGTGATTTTGGTGCTGAAGCCGACTTTTCGCATACAGAAGAATACATCATTCAGATTGCAAACAAAGTATTGGCAAATGGCTTACCCAAAGGCATCGCCTTGAATGTAAACTTTCCTAAAAAATCTGATGAACCCCTTAAAGGTATTAAGGTGTGTCGTCAGACGGATGCCTTGTATCGCGAGACCTTTCAAGAAAGACAAGACCCGTATGGAAAGTCATATTATTGGATGGATGGATTTCTTCAAAATAAAGATACCGCAGGGGGAAATGATGAAGATGCTTTGGCAGAAAACTATGTTTCAATAGTTCCCGCAAAATTTGATTTAACAGATTATCAAGCACTTGATACCATCAAAGAATGGTTTTAATGAGTGAAAACTTTAAACTTTTTCTGACGAATTAATTCCTATGGCAATAGTTGGCAATATTTTAAAAAGAGGTATCGGATTGACAGGCCTGATAAAACGCCCAAAATCTAATTTAGCGAAGATTCAGCGTAAGACCTTGGTGAAGTTGTTGAATAAAGGACGCTTTACGCAATTTGGAGAGAAGTATCATTTTGAGGAAATTATGAATGCTGCATTGTTTTCGGACGATAAAGAATTCTACACAAAATATAAGAAGCTTGTTCCTGTGTATGACTACAACAAGATGTTTGCAGAATGGTGGCACAAGACTTTGGCAGGAGAAAAGAATGTTTCGTGGGTAGGGAATGTGAAATATTTTGCGTTGAGTTCGGGTACTTCCGAGGCCGCTTCCAAGCATATTCCTGTTACGAAAGACATGGTGAAAGCCATCCACAGGACTTCCATTCGTCAAATTTTAGCATTATCTGCCTATAAAAATCTACCTTCTCAATTGTACGAAAAAGGCTATTTAATGCTTGGTGGAAGTACAAAATTGCAGGATAAAGGTGATTATTTTGAAGGAGATTTGAGTGGGATTACTGCAGGGAAAATTCCGTTTTGGTTCGAACGTTTTTATAAACCCGGAAAAATCATTGCTGAAACTGCCGACTGGAGTGAAAAGCTGGATAAAATAACGAAGAAAGCAAAAGATTGGGATATTGGTTTTATTGTAGGAGTGCCAGCGTGGATTCAGATTTTGATGGAAAAAATCATCAAAGAATATAACCTGAAAAACATTCACGAAATTTGGCCGAATTTAGAAATATATTGTCATGGGGGAGTAAGTTTTGAGCCCTATAAGCAAGGTTTTGCCAAATTACTTGGTCGCCCGATTACTTATATTGAAACATATTTAGCTTCAGAGGGTTTTTTGGCGTATCAGACCCACCCCAATAGCGATATGCAGTTGGTGCTAAACAATGGGATTTTCTTTGAGTTTATCCCTTTTAATGACCGTAACTTTGATGAAGACGGTAGCATGGTTCAATACCCAGAAACGTTGATGATAGATGAAGTGGAGGAGGGTAAAGAATACGCGCTGTTGATTTCTACAGTATCTGGAGCATGGCGTTATCTGATAGGCGATACCATTAAGTTTACCAATAAAAAACAAGCTGAAATTATTATTACAGGTAGAACAAAGCACTTTTTGAGTCTTTGTGGCGAACACCTTTCTGTGGATAATATGAATAAAGCCATTGAATTGGCCTGTAAGCAATTTAATATCGATATCAGAGAGTTTACGGTAGTAGGTAAAAGGCTGGAAGATACCTTCGGGCATCATTGGTATGTGGGGACGGATGATCAAGTGGATGCTGAGGAATTGCTAAAATTTATAGATGAAACACTTTGCAGAATTAATGATGATTATCCCGTAGAGCGAAAACATGCTTTAAGAGGATTGGAAATCAGTGTGTTACCAGTAAAAGCTTTTTATGATTTTATGGCATCTAAAGGCAAAACAGGCGGACAACATAAATTCCCGAGAGTATTGAAGAAAAAAGACTTAATCGCTGAATGGGAAGCGTATATTCAATAGTGCTGGGTAGGGAGTGTTGAGTGAGGGAATTTTTACCCGCAGATTTTACTGATTAACCCCGCAGATATTCGCTGATATAATTGTCTATGAATATCTGCGATAAAATCTCTGTGAATCTGCGGGTAAAGATATTACTTTTAAATTTTAAAAACTCATAGCTCAAATATTAGATAGTGCTGAGTTTGGGAAGTGCTGAGTTGGGAGTTTTGAGTGAGGGAATTTTTACCCGCAGATTTTACTGATTAACCCCGCAGATATTCGCTGTATACTTGTCTGCGGAAATCTGCGAGAAAATCTCTGTAAATCAGCGGGTAAAAATATTACTTTTAAGACTCACAGCTCAAATCTCATAACTCAAAGCCTACAAAAACTGCTTCCAAAGAATCAACAACCCTGAAATAATAAAAATAATACCAGCTACTTGATTGATTCTCCTTAAAATTGTAGGCGTTAATACACTCTTCATTTTTTGAGCATAGAAGGCAATCAACGATTCAGCCAACATCGTAGCACATAAGCTTGCTATAAAAAAAATGATGGTTTCATTAAGGCTAAATCCTTCTACACCAGTTAAGTAAGTAGACGTAGTGAAAACTGCAATATAGTTTGAAGGATTGAGTAGATTCAATAATATACCTGACGTAAAGTAGTACAGAAAAGAGCCAAATTTCGATTTAGGATATACCAATTGGGTTTGCTGTTTAAACAAACTATTGAACCCAAGGATAAATAAAATAGATGCCCCAACAAGGGCAATAGTAATATTGAAATATTGAAACTTTGGTAGAAAACTAGTGCCAAATACTGCAAAAAACATCAAAATAGCATCCGCAGCCGTTACTCCTCCCGCAATTAATACTCCTCTTCGAAACCCAATATCAATACTAGTTTGTATCAATCTGAAAAACGCCGGCCCAAAAGTAAAACACAATAAGAATCCATAAAGGAATCCAAAAACAATCGCATTAATTATCATAAATTTAAATTCCTTTCAAACGTGCCACTTTCAGAATTGTTGCAATACTTAATGAATCCGTAATTTCGGAATCCATTACCATTCTGATTGCTTCAACTAAACTCACTTTTTTCAACACCAAAATCTCAGTATCATCTGGTTCGGCCTCTCCATAGGTTAAACCTTCTGCCAGAAACATAAAACCAACCTCGTCGGTTACAGAATTTGATGTATGAAGTTTTCCTAATTCCGTCCATTTTTCTGCTTCTATGCCTGTTTCTTCTTTTAATTCACGCCGAGCTGATTCCAGAATATCTACCTCAAAAGAGCCACCCCCCATGGGAATCTCCCATGTATATTCGTTTAAAGTATATCGATACTGGCCAACTAACCAAGTATTGTTTTCTTCGTCGAGTGGTAAAACTGCGGCTGCTCTGTTCTTGAAATGAGCTACCCCATAAATACCTGCTTCGCCGTTAGGCTTAATTACCTCTTCGTGGCGAATATTTACCCACGGATTATCATAAACTTCACGAGACGATATCGTCTTCCAAGGATTATCAAAAGTTGTCATTTTGCAAAGGTATAATAGTATGTTCTAAAATTAAAATATGAATTTCGTACCTTTGTGATTAAATATACGAAGAATGTCTCCTAAATATAAATTAATACTTACATCATTTGTGGTGAGTACACTATTGATGATTGTAAAATTCATTGCTTATTATTTAACTTATTCAAGTGCTATCCTAACGGATGCGCTAGAATCAATCATTAATGTAGTAGCCAGTGGTTTTGCTTTTTATGCGGTTTATTTAGCATCGCTCCCCAAAGATTTGAACCACCCTTACGGACATGGTAAAATCGAATTTTTTTCAGCAGGATTAGAAGGCGTACTTATCACGCTGGCTAGTATATTTATCATATTTCACTCGTTACAAGGTTTTGTTAATCCTTTGCCTTTGAATGACCTAAATGTTGGCCTCGTTATTATTTCTGCGGGTGCTTTGATTAATTATTTTTTAGGGTATGCGATAGAAAAAGAAGGAACCAATCAAAACTCACCAACACTTATTGCTGATGGGAAACACCTAAAATTAGATGCTATGAGTGGTATTATTCTGATTATTGCTATTGGTTTAATCATTCTCACAGGGGCTTTATGGATAGATGGCTTGGCTTCTATCATTTTTGCTGTTTTTATGGGCATTAGTGGCATCAAAATTATCAGGAAATCAATTGGTGGATTAATGGATGAAACCAATGATAACATCCTACATAGTATCGTAGAAATCCTCAAAAATAATCAAAAGAAAGAATGGATAGATGTCCATAACCTAAGGATACAAGAGTACGGTTCCGACCTCCACATTGACTGTCACCTAACTTTACCCAACTATTGGGTATTAGATAAAGTACATGATACCGTTCATGAATTTGAAGAAATTTTAGGCAAAGAATTTGACTCAAACGTAGAGTTTTTTATTCATGCCGACCCATGTTTGCCAGATTGCTGTCATCATTGCAAAATTGAAAATTGCCCTATCAGGCAGCATGAGCAGACTAAAAATATTGAATGGAATAAAATTAATTTATCATTAAATCAGAAGCATTTTCTTGAAGACATTTCATAAAGTTGTCATCGTTATACTCATCGTAAGTTGCATTTCATGTTTGAAGAGCTTCAAAATGAACGACGAAGCCGTTGATAAATATTATAGTCAACACCCACCAAAACCCACCTTTTCATACTTTAATTACGAAGGCAACAAGTATTTCTATGCATCGTCTGGCGATACTACCAAACCTATGCTTTTTTTGATTCATGGTGCTCCGGGGGCGTGGTCTGGGTATAAAGAGTTTTTAGCGGATAGTTTGCTCTTGGAAAAATACCAAATAGTAGTACCCGACCGTTCAGGCTATAATAATTCTGGGCATAAGGTGACTTCTATCGAAGAACAAGCCAAAATATTCTACCAAATCATTAAGATGAAAAAGCCTTCGGGCGTTGTTTTGTTGGGGCGTTCGTATGGGGCAGGTGTGGCGGCTAGAATGGCCGCAGAGTATCCTGCATTTATTAAAGCTTTGATGTTGGTGTCACCCGCATGCGACCCATCTCTCGAAAAATTCTGGTGGTTTTCAAAGCCTATCAATTCAAAATTCGCAAGGTTATTTTTACCTCAATATATCAATGCGGCTAGCGACGAAAAGTTTAACCACGTAACGGAATTAAAAAAGCTATTGCCTTTTTGGCGAAAAATTACTTGCCCCGTTACCATTTTGCAAGGAGGGAAAGATTGGATTATTGAAACAACCAATGGACAGTTTGTGGCAAATTCCTTGGAAAATGCCCCTCATCGCTTGATTTATTTACCCGAAAACGGGCATTTAATCACTACAGAACGTTATGAACTTGTAAAATCTATTTTGCTGGAAAATAACTAATAAATGCTTTTAGAGTCCTTAAAAATCTTCATTAAACATTAAAATTCCCTTAAAATACGCCTTTTACAATTTTCATTATAGTTCTTTCTGGCTAATATTCCTTAATTTTGATTAAAGCAAACGAACATCGTATGAGAATATTAGTAATAGAAGACGAAATAAAGACGGTGCAACTCATCAAACAAGGGCTTGAAGAACAGCAATGTGAAGTGGATGTAGCCTATGATGGCAATATGGGGTTTCAGCTCGCTTCTCGCAATCATTATAATTTAATCATCTCTGATATCATCTTACCCGGCATTAATGGTTTAGAACTTTGTAAAAAACTTCGAGCAAATGGCATTTCTTTTCCAATCCTCCTCCTCACGGCCCTTGGTACTACTGATGATAAAATCATCGGGCTTGATAGTGGTGCCGACGATTATCTGGTAAAGCCCTTTGAATTCAAAGAATTAATGGCCAGAATCCGTGCTTTAACCCGCAGAAGCATAGGCTCTATACAAACAGCTAATACGCTGAAAATATCGGATTTGGAAATGGATTTAGAAAGCAAGAGTGTGTCGAGGGGGGGTAAAGAGATCGTATTGACAGCCAAAGAGTTTTCGTTGCTAGAATATTTTATCAGGCACCAAGGACGCGTAATTTCTAAAGCTGAACTCGCCGAAAAAATTTGGGATGTAACCTTTGATACGGGTACTAACGTAATAGAAGTGTATGTAAACTTTGTCCGCAAAAAAATTGACAAAGATTTTGATACCAAACTATTACATACACAGATTGGGATGGGTTATGTACTGAAAATACCAAATTGATGATTAATATTCGCTCCAGACTTACTTACCAATTCATCGCATTGGTAACGGCCATCTTACTACTTTTTTCAGTAGGAGTATATTTCTTTAGTAAGCTGTATCTTGAAAAACGTTTTTATAAACGCCTACAAGACCGTGCCATTACTACCACTACCTTGCTCTTCGATTTACAAGCAACTGATTCGACCGTACTGAGATTGGTCAATATTTCGGATAAAGAATTATTGATTGACGAAAATATTTTTGTGTATGATGAAATCAGTAAGATGATAGTGTTTTCATCCAACAATGGCAATCTGCTTTCACGCCAACAGTTGTTGCCCTTGATGAAATCTGACCAGATAACTACCTACGCCCGTGTTGGCGACTATCAGGTACTGGGCATACACCTGAGAAAAGGAGAGTCTGACAACTGGGTCGTAGTAAGTGCTATTGATAAAAACGGCATAGAAGCCTTAGACGACCTGAGGCGAATCTTGATGATTATGATACTGGCAGGTATTTTACTACTAGGACTATCAGGCTGGTTTTTCGCTGATAGGGCACTGGCTCCGATGTCGGGTATTATTAAACAGGTAAATGGTATTTTCCCTGAGTATGTCGCCAAAAGGGTAGAACACCCCAATCGCTCAGATGAAATAGGGTTGTTGGTGGCTACTTTTAACCAACTATTAGATAGGATTGAGGATGCCCTGATTATGCAAAAAATGTTTATTGCCAATGTCTCGCATGAATTAAAGAATCCTCTTACCAAAATATATTCGCAGATAGACGTAGCCTTAATGCAAAAAAGGAGTCCAGAAGTATATGAAAAAAGCTTAAATTCTTTAAAAGAAGATACTACTACCTTAATTCAGCTAACCAATACCCTTTTAAACTTGGCAAATACCATCGTCAGTTCAGAAAGCGTACAAAAAACGCCTATCCGAATGGATGAGTTACTTTGGGAAACCAAAGGACAACTTCAAAAATGGCATGAAGATTATCAGGTACAAATTAATTTCCTAGACTTCCCCGAAGACGAAGAATCGTTAATTCTCCAAGGCAATGAAGCATCATTAAAGGTAGTATTGATGAATTTAATGGATAATGCTTGTAAGTTTTCAAACGATAATACAGTAATTGTCACCTTCTTAGCCAATCAAGAAGGCATTAAAATATCCTTTATGAACAAAGGCTCGATTATTCCAGCGTCTGATTTACCCTTCATCTTCCATCCATTTTATCGGAGCAATGCCACTGCTCAGGCCACCAAAGGACATGGTGTTGGCTTGGCGATAGTCTCGCAAGTTACTCGCCTACACAAAGGCGAAGTCACAGTAGTATCAGATAAAAACGGAACCATCTTCACGTTATCGTTTCCCAAAAACACTGAGCAATTTTAAGGTAAATTTAATGTGAGTTTAATTCTTGTTTAAGTTAAGGGGTGTTAGTTTGTATCATCAAAAACAACAACAATTACTTAAACAGGAACAATCATGGAATCAAACAACAATCAAGGAGTATTCAAAATTACTATAGGCGTTCTGATTGGTATTGTAGCTTTATTAAGTTACTTATTCATGGGAGCTAGAAACGAAACTTTTGAGCTTCAACATTCATTGACAACCAAAGTTGAACAGTTATCAAGTACTCAAATTAAACTAGACTCTATTGCTTTTGTATTAAACGATAAAATAGCTGAAATTAAAAAACTGGGGGGTAATGTTACTGAATTAGAAAACGTAAAAGCTCAGTTAGAAAATGATAAAAAGAGATTAAAATCTGACTTTAATTTCTCTGTTCAAAAATACGATACCAAAATCAAAGAATACGAAAAATTCTTGACTGTTAAAGATGACGATATTCGCAAATTGCAAGAAGAAAATGGCAACTTGATAGCACGTACCAAAACACTTGAAGAAGAAAAACAACAAGTAGTTACTGAAAACACTGGCTTGAAAACAGAAAAAGCTTCATTAGTTCAAACGGTTTCTGATTATTCTTCACAAAATGATGATTTGAAACGTAAAGTAACGATGGCAAGTGCTATGAAGGCTATCAACGTACAAGTAGCTGCGTTGGCAGCCAATGGTAAAGTACGTGAGGGAGGCTTGTATAAAGCATCAAAAATCAATAAATTAAAGATTTCATTTATCATGCCTTCTAATCCTGTGGCTGAGAAAAATAGCAAAGAAATTTTTGTTAGAATTCTAGATCAAAACGGAGCGGTTGTAAGCGAAGATGGTTCGGCAGGAACAGTAAATTATGATGGAAAAGAACTAGGGTACAGCTTCAAACAAAGTGTTCCATTTGAAAATAATGACCAAAAAGTGGACATCATTTACGGTAAAAGTTCTTCTTATCAATCAGGGAAATATAACATAGAGTTGTATTCCGAAGGGTTCAAAATCGGAAATGGTTCATTTCAAGTTAAGTAATGATGGAATGAATAAAAACTAAAGACGATGTTGAACAAACATCGTCTTTAGTTTTTAAAAGGAGCAATATTATTTTTTGTTCGTTACAATTGTTTGATAACACACCAACCTTAAACTCACTAATGCTATGATACTATACATCAAATTTTTCCAAATCTTATTAGTCTTCCCAAGCTTACTAATTTCAAGCACCATTGATGGACTACGAATTGCTTATCAGAAATTCAAAGAGTTTCCTCTAGCTTATACCGCACTTTCTTATCTCTTCATTACAATGTCTTTTTGTCATTATCCAATTTTTGACCATTGGATAGCAGGTTTCATCATGATGAGCTCGCCCATTGCCTTTGTCGTAGGGCTGATAGCAAGCGGTTATTTATTATACAAAAAACAAAAAGTAATGGCCACTATTGGCTTTATCTGGGTATTGATGGCCTTCCCCATCATGAAGCGTTTTATAAGCATCAACAATGCTAATACAGCAGAAATTACCTCTTTGAATACCTTGAAAGTATTGAGTTTTAACGGAGAATGTTTTGCTGAAAATGCGGAAGGAAATTCAAAATGGGGCGCGTTAAAGTCGGATATTGCTTGTTTTCAAGAATATTCACCCAATCAGCACCTTGAAGAGCAATACTCAAATAAGATTGAAAAACTAACGGACTTTGGTAAAGACCGTTCAGTAGGCTTGGCCTTGTTTTCTCAGTACCCAATCGTCAATCAATATAGTAAGATTTGGGACAAAGCCTATGGCCCTAAAATCAATGGTTTTATCTGTGCCGACATTGCTTATGGTAACGATACCGTTAGAGTAGTAAATGCACATTTATGGTCGATGGGCGTAAGAATCAATCAGAGCATAGATGCCTTGAAGAATGGCGAGTTTAAACAATTTGCCTTGGAAATCATGGATACTTTTGACAAGATGAAACAAGGTTTTGAGTTTAGAAACGAACAGTTGAAAGAGGTAGAATCGTATGTAGCAGGCAGTAAATATCCCGTTATCATTTGTGGTGATTTCAACGAAACACCATTTGGATATGCTTATGGGAAATTGAGTTTAAGCTTTAAAAATGCCTTTGAGGAGGTAGGTAAAGGTCTGGGATTTACCTTGAACAGACAACCGTACTGTGTGAGAATAGACCAGCAATTCTTTAGTGCAGAATGGCAAGTGCAGTCGTGTCATACTATTTCAGATTTTAATATCTCAGACCATTTCCCTGTGATGGCAGAATATGTGTTAAAAAGCCCTAATAAGATTTCAAATAATTCGAACAATGTTTTTGCTTCAATTTTTTAAAAGCTACAATTTTATGGCAGGCTCTTGGTCATCAAAGAAAATATAGTTCAAAAAGTCTAAGTATGGTTTTAGAATAAAGCATGCTTCTGTTACTTTTTGAACAAAATTATCCGCCGATACTTCTTCGTTTGAAAATTTATGCCAGAAAAATAATTGTTTTTTACGCAGCAATTCAATCTCTGGATGCTCTTTTGAATATCCTTTTGGAGCCGACTTTACCGATTCTCCTTCGGCCTCACCAAATGCTTTTATAAAGTCAGGATTGTAAATGATTGATTTCAATTCGGCAGCATTATAATCAATTTCTTGTCGGAGTTTTGCCAATTGTTCGGGTGTAGGTGAATACATACCGCCTCCTATAAACGATTTGCCGGCTTCAATATGAAGATAATAGTCCATTCTGCCCGCTTTTCTACCACCAGCCGAAAAGCTAGCCGACAACCACGTTTTGTAAGGTGCTTTGTCTTTACTAAACCGAACATCGCGCGCTATCCTGTAATTACAGTCTTTTACTTCAACGCCAGTCATATCTTCAAAAGCCCCAATAGCACCAATCAGTTCTTTGATAGTAGCTTCAAAATCAGCCTTTACACCATCATACGTTTTTTTGTTGGCATGAAACCATTCTCGGGTATTGTTTTCTTTGAGTAAATTTAGGTAATCGAAAGTTGAAGTAGGAACAGCCATTATTGACAATTTTAAGAAGATAAAAAACGATAATTTATTAGGTTAAAAATACTTAATTCGTGAAGTTACGTAAAATCAGGGAACACGATTTGATGGATTCATGGATTTTACTCAATTTTGCAAAATATTAACATCAGTTACACATTTCATTTTACGATTATACCCTTTTTTTAAAATGCGCATTCTAACAGGCATACAAGCATCAGGCAGACCACATTTAGGCAATGTTTTGGGTGCAATTCGTCCAGCCATCGAATTATCAAAAAATCCAGCTAACGAATCTTTTTTGTTTATAGCCGATTTACATACACTTACTTCTTTAAAAGACGGAAAACAACTCCGTGAAAATACGTATGCTATCGCCGCCGCATGGTTAGCTTGTGGTTTTGATGCTGACAAGAATTTTTTCTATCGCCAATCTAGATTAGCAGGTTATCATACCGAATTAATGTGGTATTTAAGTTGCTTTACACCTTTCCCTATGTTGGCGAATGGACATAGTTTCAAAGAAAAATCAGAAAAACTAGCTAATGTAAATGCTGGGTTATTTACCTATCCAGTATTACAGGCTGCTGATATAATGCTATATGACGCACATTTAGTTCCAGTAGGAAAAGACCAACGCCAACATCTTGAAATGACAAGAGACCTAGGCGGAGCGTTTAATAATCAATATGGCGAAGATACTTTGGTAATACCAGAAGCTAAGATTGATGAAACCGTCATGGTGATTCCGGGTACGGATGGACAAAAAATGTCAAAGTCTTATGGAAACTATATTGATATTTTCGTGGATGAAAAAGATTTGTTGAAGGCCGTAAAAAAGATTGTTACCGATGCTACTCCACTAGAAGAACCTAAGAATCCTGAGACTGATAATGTTTTTAAACTATATTCTTTAGTAGCAACCAACGAAGAAGTTGAAGAAATGAGAGCCAAGTACTTAGCAGGTGGGTATGGCTATGGTCATGCTAAACAAGCCTTACACCAAGTATTAGTACGTGAATTTGCCAAAGAAAGAGAATTATTTAATTATTATATGAATAATATTCCTGAACTAGAGCAAAAATTAAAAGAAGGCGAAGCCAAAGCCGAAGTAATAGCCAAAGCCACTATCGAGCGGGTTCGTGAGAAAATGAATTTTTAAATTTTATAAGATAATTTTGATGAATCAACTTGATACAGCAGTCTTCTTATGGCTCAATTCATGTCATACTACTACTTTAGACCCAATAATGGCGTGGATTTCGGCAAGAAACTCTTGGATTCCTCTTTATATACTTATCATTGGATTATTAGTATGGCGTTATAAAAAGCAATCTATTGCTATCATTCTAACGATAATAATAAGTGTAGCATTAGCTGATCAAATTTGTTCATCATTTTTTAAACCATTAGTGGAACGACTGAGGCCTTGTCATGAACCTGCCATTCAACATTTAGTCCATGTAGTAGGCAATTGCGGAGGTCAATTTGGGTTTTGTTCCTCTCATGCAGCTAACTCGTTTACCTTAGTGGTATGCTTGATATTATTGGTTGGCAAACAATATTCATGGGTCAAATACCTGTTTTTGTGGGCAATAATTGTATCATATAGTCGTATTTATGTAGGCGTTCATTATCCGCTTGATGTACTAGCAGGTGCTGGAGTAGGAGTGTTTACTGCTTTTATATCATTCAAACTATATCAATTCTATGTATCAAAATATGTTCATGAAGTGTCCTAAGTTGTTATCATTGCTTTTTGTATGGTGTTTGTTGAGCTCTTTTATAAATAGCGAAGAATCTGATGGAATTGTAGGCGTGTGGTTTACGGAAGACAGAGCATCCAAGATTCAAATTTTTAAGCAGGACAATCATTATTTTGGGAAAATAGTTTGGTTAAAGTCACCTACTGTGAATGGCAAGCCCATTTTAGACACAAAAAATCCAGAAGAAAAATTACGAACCAGACACATACTTGGACTTGTTTTTCTGAACAAATTTGTGTTTGAAGGGAATAATAGCTGGGCACATGGAGAAATTTATGATGCTCGTTCTGGAAGGACAGTATCAGGTAAAATGTCTCTTAAAAATAAAAATATGTTGGATTTGAGAGGTTTTATAGGTAGACCTCTTTTTGGCAAAACAGTAACTTTAGTCAGAGCGGAGTAGAAAACTATTCCAATTTTATCCTTAGCGAGGGACTTAAGTCCCTCGCTAAGGATAAAATTGGAATAAGACAAACATGAGTCATCCCGAATTTTAAAATCATAAAAAGCGGTCGAAATTAGTTTTTCGACCGCTTTTTTATGATTGATGAACACCGAATTCCTACTGTTTGAGCGGAGCGAGGCGGTTCGCCACTGCGATTAGGAATTCTTGATTTTCTTTTGCGGTCCGCCGCGCGGTTACTTTTCTTTCATCAAGGAAAGAAAAGTAAGGACTAGACAATAATAAGTAGAAAACCTCTCAAATTGTCTCCAAAACGCACAATTTTAGGGAAAATTCGGTATGACTCATGTTTGTGATTCAACAATTCAGAATATTTTATCTTTAGTCATTCAATGACAATAAAAACAACATCGTATCTACACCATCCGCATAATCCCACAGCTTTGGCATTTGTGTTTCTCCGAAAGGAATACTGCCCTCAAACCAAGCATCTTTTGAAACAATACACTGAATTTTATCTGTTTTATCCGATATTTTTTGTTTTAAATCTTCTTCATTTTGGTAAGTTTCATAGAAGATAACAGAAATAGGAGAGACCAACGACTCGTTTTTTGTCAGTATCAAAAAGCCATTATCATAATGATGCACCTGATTTACTAAATAAATAGACTTATTATAATCGTAATTATTTTTGTATTTATTATGGTAAAAAACATCGCCCAATGGCTCGATAGTATCATAAAAATTCACAAAGTCATAATCCTCAGGAACATAAAACTTTGAGATATTTCTACAGCCTAAACCGTAATAATCTGTAATGTCTTTTCCCAATGCAAAGAAATCATCCTCCGTTTCACTACCATTCAAAATAGCTACTGAGCTTCTATTTTGACGAATAATATGAGCTTTATTTCTGAAATAATATTCAAAATAACGAGCCGAATTATCAGAACCAGTAGCTATTAAAGCATCCACTTCGTTCATTCTTTCGCTAATTCTAATGCCCAGAGTCGGACTAATTTCTAACAGCTTTTCAATCAAAGCTAACATCAACACCGAATCCTGCGAACTAACCTTTGCTACACAGTCATGCCCCGCAATGACAACCGTCAATAAATCATGGAAACCTACAGCAGGAATATTCCCAGCCATTATCACACCAATACTTTTTATAATCGGAGGTCTATCAGGTATTTCATATAACCCTACCCATCTTTCCAAGGTATCTCTATCTAAATAAAAATCAGCGATTGATTTGATAGCATTCTTAGTGTTTTGGGGTGTAAACCAGTTGTTTTGATGCGAAGCCCTATCTGCCCATTCCTCAATGATTGATTGATTTTCTTCGTCTCTTAAGAAATTTCCTAAGCTAACGAATGTTTCAATTCTTGCTTGTAAATCCATTTTCTGTACTTTTTTTACAAATTTACACAAATACAACGAAATATTTTTTTCAATAGTCTCCAAACTTTATAGGCTATTCAATGTTTAACTGTTAATTTTGTGAATGATTTAAAGAAATAGAATGTTTTAAATTCTGATAGAGGTATTAAATCAATTTAAGAAAGCATATACAATTAAAACGAAGTTTTTATGGCAATTATCATAACCGAAGAATGCATCAACTGCGGTGCTTGCGAGCCAGAATGCCCTAATACAGCAATTTATGAAGGTGGAGTAGAATGGACTTGGTCGGGTGGAACCAAATTAGTAGACGTTGAACTAGAAGACGGTAGTGTTATTGGAGGTAAAGACCCAATGACACCTATTTCGGATGAATTTTATTACATCGTTTCAGATAAATGTACTGAATGTATGGGTTTCCACGAAGAGCCACAGTGTGCAGCTGTTTGCCCTGTAGACTGTTGTGTTCCTGATCCAGACCACGAAGAAGACGAAGAAACACTGTATGCTAAAAAGGCATGGTTACACGCTGAATAGTATTTTTTATTTTTTGTTGAAAGCCCTGATTTAGAGATAAATCAGGGCTTTTTTATTTGAATAATTATATTTTTTCTTGATATTTTACTTTAAGAATATTTGGTTTTTTGTCAATATTACAGAATATGTTAAAAATGAACTTATAGAGTAAAAATATTGACATTTTTCCCCAATATGTGGTTAAAATTATACCTGTTTTGGATTATTTTTTGAAAAAAAGCCTAAAATAGGTTAAAAATTTGCACATAAAATTTGGAATAGTAAATTTTACCTATAATATTTGCACCGTAATCAAGCATTAATATTTAAACATTCAACCAAATATTATTATGAAAAAAACCTTAATCACGTTATTTTCTTTGTTTTTAGCCGTTCCTGCATTTTCTCAAGAAAAAGAGGAGGACAAAGGTAAGTTTACTTTCTCTGGATATATTGATTCTTACTATCTAGCTAACTTCAATAACCCAAAAGATATGTCGAATACAGGTGCATCTAAAACGGCTAGAGCATTTGATCAAAAAACTGGTTTTTCTTTAGGTCTTGTTCAAACTAAAATTGGATATGCTACTGCAAAATCTGATGTTGTTGTTGACTTAGCATTCGGACCAAACGCTGACTTAGGGAACTATGGTAACAATATTGGACCATTAGGGGCTGGTTCCTCTTCTTTGGTTATCAAACAAGCTTATTTTAACTGGAAAGCTACAGATAAATTTACTTTGACCGCAGGTCAGTTTGGTACGCACATCGGTTATGAAGTAATTGATGCTCCAGTAAATTATCACTATTCACTTTCTAACTTGTTCAACAATGGACCATTCTACCATGTTGGTGTGAAAGCAGCTTATGCAGTTTCTGACAAATTTGCTTTAATGGGTGGTATTGTAAATGGAGTTGACCAACTTTACAGTAACAACGAGAAACCTGGTTTAATTGCACAAGTATTTGTTCAACCTGTTGCTGGTTGGAACGTTTATGTAAACGGAATCACTGCAAACCGTAACGCTAAAGATGCAACTACTGGTACTACTTCATCTGGATCGTATAACTTATTGGATTTAACAACTACTTATCAAGTAACTGAGAAATTCTTATTAGGCTTAAATGCTGCAACTGGTAAGCAAAACTATGCTACTGGTGATGGTAAGACATGGGGTGGATTTGCAGTTTATCCAAAATATGACTTCTCAAGTACTTTTAGCTTAGGAGCTAGATATGAATCATTCTCTAATACAAACGGTGTAACAGCTCTTTTAGACTATGATGGTAATGGTGTTACTGTTAATTCATTCACTGTGACTCCAACTTTTACAGTTGCAGACGGACACTTATTGTTGAAACCAGAATTTAGAGTAGATTCTTATGACAAGAATTTCTTTACTGATGGAGATGGCGTTAAAACAAAATCTCAATCTACTTTTACTTGGGCAATGATTTATAAGTTTTAATGATAAATAATCACATAATCAGCTAAAATATAGCTGGTTATGTGTAATTTAGTTTCTGTAAACAATTCCATAATAAACCCCTAAAACACTAATCACAATGACACAAAAACCAACATTTATTCCAATTCTCATTTTGCTTATCATTGCAATTGGAGCGGCGTTTGTTCCTGCTCCGGGTGCTGCGGTAACGGAAGGTATCAATTCAGGCGATACTGCTTGGATGCTAGTATCTTCTGGTTTGGTATTATTAATGACTCCTGGTTTAGCTTACTTTTATGGTGGTATGGTTAACCACAAAAACGTAATTTCTACAATGTTGCAATCATTTATTGCAATGGGTGTAATTACAGTTATTTGGGTAGTATTTGGCTTCAGCTTAGCTTTCGGAGAAACAATCGGAGGTTTTGTTGGTAACCCTTCTACTTACTTTATGTTCCAAGGAGTATTTGATGGTAAGCCTTGGCCATTAGCTGGTACTATTCCATTTGCTTTGTTTGCATTTTTCCAAATGAAATTCGCAGTAATTACGCCAGCACTTATTTCAGGTGCTTTAGCAGAACGTATTAACTTCCGTGCATTTGTATTATTTATGGTGCTTTTCTGTGTAGTAGTTTATGCTCCGTTAGCACACTGGACATGGCACCCAGAAGGTTGGTTGTTTAAATATGGTGTTCTTGACTTCGCTGGTGGTACTGTTGTACACATGAGTGCAGGTTGGGCTGCTTTAGCAGGTGCATTATATTTGAAACGTCGTAAGTCACACGTTGAAGCAAACATTCTTCCTCCAGCAAACATTCCTTACGTATTATTAGGTACTGGTTTACTTTGGTTCGGTTGGTTCGGTTTCAATGCTGGTTCAGCAGTAGGTGCTAGTCCATTAGCAGTATCTGCATTTGCAACTACTCACGTAGCAGCTGCTTCTGCTGGTCTTTCTTGGATTTTATTTGATGTAACACGTGGTCGTAAAGTTTCAGCGTTAGGTTTCTCTATCGGTGCTGTAGTAGGTTTAGTAGCTATTACGCCTGCTTCAGGTTTTGTTTCAGTAACAGCCGCTATCACAATTGGTACAATCGCTGCTATTATTTCAAACATCGCTGCACACTGGAGAGCTAATTCTAAATTAGATGATACTTTAGACGTATTCCCTTGCCATGGTGTAGGTGGTATGGTAGGTATGGTAATGACAGGTTTGTTTGCTTCTAAAGCAGTTAACGCTGCAGTTGTTGAAACAGAACAAGGTTTCTTCATCACTGGCGACCCAGCTTTATTTATCAAGCACTTAGTAGCTCTTGTAGTTGTTTCAGCTTTCGCATTTGGTCTTTCATATTTCTTATTATTCGTTACTGATAAAATCATTCCTTTACGTGTAACTGAAGAAGAAGAAAGAGTAGGTTTGGATATCTCTCAACACGATGAATTCCTTGCAGAAGCATAAAATATTAAAACTTTACCACAAGTAATGGTTCTTGTGGTTTTGTTTCAGAAGGAAAGCCCTCAGACTATGTCAGAGGGCTTTTTATGCTTTTAATAAGCCAAATACCAAAAGTGATGGCACTAAAATGGCAGTAAAATGGCACTTAGAATTACAAAACATGATTAAAGAAAATCCTGAGAAGAGAAATCACCTCATTGTACCACCCTCACTTGTCAAGTCTACTGGCAAGTCTGGGTGGTACATTAAGTTTTGGGCTTTTAATATGGATTCTCAGAAAAAGGAGAGAGTTCGTATTAAGGTCCATGGAAAAACAGTAGCACAAAGAATTAATGATGCTAACTTAATTATCAAAACAATTACCGAAGCTTTTGAAAGCGGAGCCTATATCTCTGATGTTACAAGGACTGAAACGCCTGAAGAAAAAGTGATAGATACACTTACTTTTAAAAAGGCCTTAGATTCATATTTAATTCATAGAAAGATAAACTTGAAAAAAAGGTCTCAGGAGACTTACACAACATGGTATAATACTGTACTGGAGTTTTTTGAATTGAAAGGCTATGATAAGTTTTTCCTAACAAGTGTTACTAAAAAACACATACGGGAATTTTTCGACTACATTATCGAAGTTAAAAACCTTAGCCCAAAAAGTTTTAACGATTATATCGGCTTTCTTTCGGGCTTTTATATTTTTCAGGTCGATAGGCAAAATGTCGAAGAAAATATTGTTGTAGGTTTTATCAAACGGATGAAAGTAATTTCTGGTAAACACGTACCTTATACAATGCCACAAGCTAAAAGTATTTTGGATTACTTTGATAATATTAATGATGAGCAAACAAAGCTATTTTTAGCGTTCAGTTATTATACATTAGCCCGCCCACGTGAGGAACTAAGAAATTTGAAAGTAGGGGATATTAAAGAGCATACAATTTATTTCCGCCCTGAGAACGCAAAATCAACTGAAAACAGCTACATAGTTATTCCAGAGCCACTCGAAGAACTCATAGTAAAGTATCAACTAAGAGAACAAGACCCAAATTTGTATTTATTCACTCCTAATAAGGACAAAGCATTTGTACCGGGAGAAAAAATAACTAATTCTCAATTCTTTTATTTAAAAATTAAAAAGTGTCTTAAGGCGCTTAAATTAACCGATAAAGAATATGACCTGTATAGTTGGAAACATACTGCTGTTTGTCAATTATTTTTATCAGGAGTAGATATTGAAGCCATTCGCCAACAATGTCGTCACTCAGATATTAAACAGACTATTCAGTATCTAAAGGATTTAGGAATGATTCGAAATGCAGAAATAAAATTAAATTTCCCTAGGCTAAACCTTAGCATTGCTAACTGACAAAATCCCATTTTTGCTGAAACTTTGTAACCATAAAACAAAAAGCCTGACAATTAATAATCGTCAGGCTTTTTATCTACCTACTTAAACCGAGCCGTAAACGCCACTAACGCACCCATATCCTTAGTACTCTTTGCAGTGTTGGCAGTGTTATTATTAATGCTCCCTAACAAACGATTTATATCATCTCGCAGAGCTTTTACCACATCTAATATTGCTCGCTCCGCCACATTCACATCTTTCAGCTCCTGCACCGCATCAGCTCCGTTTTTACGAATATCTTCCTGAAGCTTTGTATTTTCCGCAATGGCTGATTCCTGAGCCGACGTATCGCCCAAACCACTGTTATACGCTGGACTGTTCCCATCGCCAGCAGTTACGGCCGCATTGTCTTGAATTTCCTCTCTTTGTTGCTGCTCCTCACTATCTTGACGCTCTTCTTCTCGTTTTTCACGAATACGTTCCTGCATACGTTCATCAAAACTACCACCATCAGAAAACATCAAACCGCCCTCACGATAGATGGGAGCGCCATTTTTGTGCAATGAGCTATCCAACAACTTATCCACCACAGGTTTATTATTTTGATACGTATTCCTCGAAAGAATCATGATAGGCTCACCACCTTCCATTTCTCCAATTTCATGTCCGCTACTTCTATCTACCAGACTAATGCCAGATTCTCCATATTTCGAGCCGTGTCTTGGCCCCTGAGCAACACCAGCATTTTTAATAACAGCTCCTTTCTGGGCAAATGTTCTGGAGCTGATAGATGCCACTTGTACGCCCGTCATCACCCCTGCGGCCGCTGCTGCAATTAACCCAAAAGGCCAGCCAAACATGGCCAAAGATTTAATGATTGCCTGAGCACCATTAATCAATGCCTGGGCGATATCCATTTTCTTTTGTTTCTCAAAAGCCTCTTTTCTCAACTGTTGCTCTTTAGCAGCATACTGTTTATTCAGCTCGTCGGTTTTCGCTTCAAACTGGTCTTTTGTAATAAGCCCTTTATTATACTTCTCTTCCCAAGCCTTCAGCTGTTCATTCTTCTCTTTAGTCAAGTTGTTTACATCCTTCTGGAGCTTCAAATCATTCAACTTTCGCAAGAAATCAAAGCCTTCATTGGCATAATCAGCCACTTTATCGGTGTGGTCCATAAACTTGGAAGTACGCTCACTCAGGTTCTTTTTATCAGCTCCCAACTTTGCGGATAACCCATCAATAAAGCCCTTATAATCACCATCCATTAAGCCTTTCAAGCCTGAAAAGAATTTCTTATTGTTCTCGTCTCTTAGCTTATTATGTTCTTCCAGCTCCTTGGTTTTCGCCTGTTGGTACTGTGCAGTAGCTAGCGAGCTTTGAGCCAAATACTTTTCATCCAAACTCATTTGGTTGGTTCGGTACTGGCGGTGTAGCTCAGTAGTATCCTTTCCAGAAGCAGCTGCTTTCGCCACCTCAGCGTCATAGGCTTCTTTTAAAGCTTTCTTTTCAGCATCTAGCTCGGTTTGAAGTTTTTGAAGGGTCTCTCTTTTTTCAATATCCAATCGTTGTAGCTTCAACCGTTGGATTTCATCTTGATTATTTTTGGCAGTGATGAGCTCATATTCATTGATCGCTTTTTCAGCATCAAAACTATTCTTTATTCGAGTCTGGCGCTTCTGGTCTTGGTCTTTTTCTATCTCCAGTGCTGCTTTCTTTTCATCGGCAATTTTCTCGTCCCGGGCTTTTTTCTCCAGCTCGGCGATATCGCGGGAAAGTTTATCATTTAACGCTTGTTCCCAAGCTGCTTTGGTGCTTTGATTAGCCTTTGAAGTGGCTATTTTCTCAATCTCCTGCTGGGTCTGTAATTTCAGTTTGGCAATATTTCTAGCATTCTCTTCTTTAATGCTATCAATATCCATTTTCTTGATTTCAGCCAACATCTGCTTATCCTGGGCAATACCATCTTCCTTTTCTTTCTTAGCCTTTTCTTTGGCTTTGGCCAGCTCGTCAGCCCTATGTTTTACAGCTGCCTTTTCCTTAGCTGTTAGAGTAGCTTTATGTTCAGATTGCTCGTTTTCGGCTATTTTCTTGGCATTCGCCTTGGCATCCGTGGCGGTTTTATCATTGGCTTTTTTGTTGTTGGCGTCGTTTTCTTTCCGCAACTCATTCATTTTGCCGTTATAACCTTCATTGAATGAATTGCCTATTTTGGTTGCTCCAGTTTTGAAAATATCGGATAATTTTCCAAAATCAAAAGTCGTAAATGCTTTAAAAGCATCTGAAACCACAGCAATCAATGTTTTTATCGTATTCCATAAACCCGCCACAGAAGCTTTTACAGCATCACTTTTTTCATACCAAGTAGCAAATGCTCCGACTAATATCGCAATAACAGCAATGACCGCACCTATTGGGTTTGCACTCATTACAGTATTTAAAGCTGTTTGAGCAATCGTGACGCTTTGTGTGGCTATAGCCCTAGCTTTCTCAACCGCAGCATAAGCCAAACTGGTAGCAGTAGCAATAATCAATTGACCATTGAAAGCAAGAATAGCCGCTCCCAAAGCCAAAATCATGGTTTTGTTTTCAGAAATAAATTCGGGTACAGCTCTAATTACATTCACAAAAGTGATAAAACCAGCGGTTATTTTAACCAATATAGGCTCTAATCCTGCACCAATTTCAGTCTTTAAAGTGGCCATCGTAGCAGTGGCCTGCTTACTTTGAAAGTCTAGTGTACTGGTATTTTTGGCTGCTTGGGTATAGGCTTCTGTAGTACCTGTAAGCTTTTTGGTAAGTTCAGTAATTTCTTTGCCGTGGGTTACGATATGCTGGGCCGCTACTACGTTTTCTTTACCAAACATCTTCGCAATTTCAGCAGTACTCATCTGTTTTTTACCAAGATTTTCAATGGCTTTATCAAGTCCAACAATTTGCGGATTAGTTTCTTTTGAGCCTGCCGAGAGGGTTAATAAGACGTTTTTAAGTTGGTTACCCGCTTCACCGCCTTTTAATGATATCGTAGAAAGTGATTGTAATACCGCATTGGTTTGCTCAAAACTAACTTTAGAGGCGGCTGCTACTGTACCTGAGTTTTTTAAGGCTCCAGCCATTTCTTCAATCTCTGCCGAGCCTTCTTTTGCACCTGCTGCCATCACGTTAATGAACCTACTGGCCGAGCTGGCTGGTTCGCCAAACTGGTTTAAGCTACTGGCCAAAGCATCAGTAGCAGGACCGAGTTCCATTTTAGAGGCCTGAGCCAACTTGATGGCTTCATTAGTAGTGGCCGCTAACAGTTCTTTTTGTTCAAGCAATTCGGGTTTTGCAGAAGCCATCATCTTATATGCTTCGAGCATATCGCTCCCTAACATACCAAATTCAGGCCCCGTCTCTTTCGCTTGATCGGTTAAATATTTCAATTCATCACCCACCAAACCTGTAACAGCTGAAAGGTCGGCAGCCGAACTTTGAAATGTCTTAAATTCTCTAACAGAATCACTTACAAAATCATAAATCGCTTTACCAGCTTCAAAAACGGACATGACAGAAAAAGCCCTTGTAAAGTCTTCTTTGAACTGTTCCCAAATGCCTTTTTGCGATTCAGCTTCATTGCCAATCCCTCGCATATCTTGCCGTACTTCTGCCAATATTGGGTTAATTTCAGCGAGTCTATGAGCGGCCGCATTGTATTCATCAGACCCCACCACACTATCTTTCATGACACGCACTAAGTCGCCTTGCAATGCAGTAAGTTGCTTAACCGTCAGCTGGGTGACATCCATTTGCTGACGAGCAGTTTCAAGGGCCGCTTCTAAATCTTTTACATCCCTTCTGGCATCAGTCCACTCCTTTGTCCCTTTTTCAAGTAAAGCCATTTTATCCCTAGCTTCTTGAAGGGAAGATTCAATTTTGGATAATTCAGAAACAAAGGGCTGGCCATTAAGGCGAAAAACGATGGTACTTTCTTCTACTAAATTCATTTGGTACAGAACATTAGATTATTCAATACCAAGGTAGGGAGGGTAAATGGGGGAGAGTAGGACAAAAAAAGCCTCTCGATTTAGAAGCTTTGTTATCTTGTGCTATAATTATCACATGATAATTTTTACTCGAAAGTATATTTTTATCGTAAAATAAACCAAATCGGCAATATATTGCCTTATTTAATTATTTATTTACAAATAATAGTATTAAATAACCTTTTGATAATATTTTATATACATCAAGTTTATAATTGAAGATTACTTTGCGTAAGGTAAAATAAAAAAAGGCTACTCTTTTCCGCAAAAGAATAGCCATCAAACAACAATTAAACCAACAAGAAAATGAAGCTCAAAAAACGTTGGATTACAAGAATCTGGAGGATTTTTGTAACAAAAATTGTGTCTGTTGCTTTTAGTATTAGTACTTTTTTAAAGTCGCCGATTGGATTAAAAATGTTTGACTTGCTTTTGCTTTTGACTACCTTTTATGTCAAGAATTATCATGATTTATTTAGTAATTACTGATTTTTAAACTAATAGAAACTATGTATTATCAGTCTAATGAAAAGGTAGCTTTACTAAAGGAATTGCAAAGTTACCTTTTCCATTTTAAGATTCTAAAAAAACAAATTAACTATTTATGAATTTTGACAATTTAGTTTGTTAATAATTAGAAATACCCTCCAACTCACTAGTTCCCCCACTCAATATTTACCCCTCAAAACTAGGCAATAACTTCTTCCAAGTATAACACAAAAAAGCCTCTCATTGAGAAGCTTTTATTTATGCACTTAGCTTTTCAGCTATCATTAAATTTTCATCAAATGGTGTTTTATAATCTAAAATATTTTTTTCACCTGATAAGTATTCTTCATATTTATCAGGTGAAATAATTACTGGCATTCGTTTTCTTGTATTGTGTATTTTAGCCATCATTTCATTGGCAACAGTTGTCAATATTGAGAATGTGCGAATATATTTACCATTTTCAGGACTTTTCCAGTAAGAAAATATACCACCTAAAGCAAAACTATCCTCATCCTTTAACCAAATCCTGTACCTTTCACGTGATTTATCAGGTTTTTGGTGAGGCTCAATTATCGCCTTAACAATTACTAAACAGCGTAAATTTTGTGAATTTTTATAGGACATTTTTTCATGTACAGTTTCAATACAAGCATTTAACGTTTTAGTTTGGATAGATTTTGCTTGCTCCAAAGACGAAATATGCGTAGGTATTAAACCCCATCTAACTAAACAGATTTTGTCAGGCATATCACACATAATGATAGGCATTTTAGGATTAGTAAATCCATTAAATATTATATCAACTTGATTATCCTCGTAATACCTTTTTGTATGTAAACTGGCTTTGTATCTTTTTTCAAGCAATTTATCTGACGGCGGGATTTCTGCATAAAAACACATATCTTTCTAATTATAAATACTTTACAAAAATAAAAGAATTATTGACTTTTCAAACTTTACCCCTCCAAAGTCATCTCCAAACCATTAGCCACTTCCCTCAAAACCAGCTCCGCAATACTAGCCTGTAATTTCCTCCTAACATCCCTTACAAAAAGCGAACGTCCTTTATTATACCAACCCTCACCACGCCGTTTAATCTTCAATGAATTCTTTCTGGAGTAAGCCAAAGTATAAGCCAAACGATTGATGGCAATTGAAGTAACAGGCATTCTGGAAGCACCATAATAACCAGGAATACCCTTAAAAAAAGCTAAACCCTTTTTCTCAATGTATTCCTTCATACCTTCTACGAGTGGGCCTTCTGGGTCGGGCTTTCCGGGCTTATAGCCAATGGCTTTCATATCCAAATATCGGCCGTAGCTATTAAAGGTGACGTTTACTTCTGCATACAGCTCCGAAGCCACTACCATCGTTGATTTTTGAAAATGTTCCAGTAAGTTATTAGTCAAAACCAACCCTCTATCCTTGATAAATTTCTGAAAATACAAAACCGCCTGTTCCTGAATCTCATTCAGTTCGGTTTCAAACAGTACCTCCAAGGCTTTAGTATCAATATTCTCCATCAGTTTATGCGATATCCATGCCCCACACAACCCAGCGAAAGATTATGAAGCGGGCAAACTATTTCTTCAAAAATATAATTCACTCCATTGATATGTATTTTACGGTCTGGTGTCCACCCTGCCAAATCGCTTTCAGTTAAATACAAATCCACTGGTGGTGTTCGGAATGTGTTCATTAAAAACGATTCTTCTTCCTTGTAATAGGTATTATACAAGCCATTAGCACCATTCCAGTACAAACCCAACCCCGATACCTCTGGCAATGCCACCGGAACACCATCGACCACACCAGCCCATTGCAACATTCTAGGACTAAAATTCTTATCATTTTGCCCTGTCGTAATACCTTGCTGTAGCGTAAAAGGCAAACCACCATCCGTAATTAAGGAGCTCCACACTGTTTGAACTTTAAAGATATTTTCCTCGGCGCCAGCTGTCAGGTATCCATCAAAATAAGGGTGCTGCACTTTTGTTGTAGCATCGTCTGAATCCACCGAAAACGATAATTCCAAACCCGATATATTGGTTGGCATTTTACCCAAAATTGGCTTGGCTTTCTTGCTCCAGTCCAAAGTACAATCTGCCTGATACACACTTTTTCGGGTCCTGAATTGTAGCTTACGGTTGGGAGCATCAAAGAAAAGGGCTGAATTGGTTAGCTTCGCTACCTCCAACAAAAAAACGCCCAAAGGCAAATCGGGCAAATGATTCTGCGGATAAATCGTATTAAGCTCATCTAAACTAAGGGTATTATAAATCAAAAAACGGTTAATCTCAGGCGTATCAAAGCTAAATTCATAGTCAACTTTAATGGCTAGCTGGTCTAAAATATACCTTAAAAAGAACATGGGTACTTTGGTTCCACCGCTATAATGCCCAGCGGTACACTCGTTAATAATACCCGAAAAACCAGCTGGCATATTCTGATAAAAGTCAGGGTTTTTGATGCTTGGAAAAACATAACCGCCAGCTGCATACGTATTCGACAAGGTTACATCAAAATCTGACGGTATGGGCAATGTTCCAAAATCTATTTCACGTAAACTTTTAGTCCTTAAATTCCCAAATACGGCTTCAAGGTTGGAGGTATAACCCAGCTTATAATCGCTAATGGCTTCTAGTGGCAATACATATCCACGAGCCAAACGATTAGAATTTACATACTGCTCACAGTACATTTTGGTAGGCGAAGCCAATACCTGTGGGTGTCTATAATAGCCCAAAATACGGTCGTTCCGCACCGTAAAGGGCAAAATGATTTCCTCTGCATAATCGCCTATTACCTCATCCCTGAGGAACATAGGCGATTGCTTTTTCAAATTACACACTAGCTCGCTGGTTACATCTACCACCTCACCACCAATTTTTATCGTTAGGTTCATAAGACTTCTATTAAACAATATACCTTTGCTTGTGAAGGGTGATAGATGGCAGGTTGCCACAAATAAGCACCACTACCAGCCGAAAACTCAGCGGGTGTAATGGTTTTGGTAGCCACTTGCACGCCATTAGAATAAAGCTTTACTCTTATAGATTTGGTGCTACCATACACAGTAATAAAATACAGCTCCGAGCATGGCAAGAAAATATCATTCTTTCCAGCTGGATACACCTTCGAACCTGCGTTGGTATTGTTCTGAACTGCCCAATGGTTTCCATACACTACATCCGTTGGACTTCCAGAATAAGCACCACCACCTCCGTGGATATAATTGACAATTCCGCTTGGCTTGGTCAAAAACCGATAGTTAAACTTATTCACGGGCGGACCAGGAACGATGTTGTAATACTGAGGATCGGTCAGGCAAGTACCATTGTTGTTGGCATAGGTCTGCGTATTCAAAAACGCAAAACGGCTTTCGGCTCTGGCCGTTGCCTCAGCTTGTGTTTGTCCGCCAAAGGTATTGGCTGGAATAGTGATGGTAGCATAGTCGCCATAACCACTCGGACAATTGTTTCGGGTATAATTGCCCAGGCGTGAGATTAAGAAATTCTTATAAGGTGCCGAACCTGCCGTACACATATTTGAAGGTGCGGGCGTAAAATATCCTTCTGTCCCTGGCGAATTAAGTTTAGTCGGCACACCCTTCACAGGCTCTCCAGTATCTTTATAAGTCAACGTCAACCGAGTAGCTCCCTGATAACCCGTTGCCAAACCCGTCTCAGGGTCAAAAATACAATAAGGTTCTATCGGTAACCAAACCAATTCCCGCACAGAAACAGGCGGAGCAGATGGCAAATCCGAATAACCCAACTCGTTTTTGGCATATTCAAACGTAAAGGTTCGCCCCATTAAATCAACATTGTCTTCAACAGTGGTCAAAGATTCTGTGATAAGCGTCATAGGAACAAAGCCATCTTTGGTGGCAATGTAAATTTCTTCGGCAAACATCAGCTCTGAGTAATAGGCAGAATTTACACCATCAAAATAACCTGTGTTTATCGTAATCTCTTTTTTGCCCGTGATGCCAGTAACAAATACCTCAGCACTACTAGGCAAATAATTACTATCCAAAGCCTTTTCGCCTTTATTACGATTCACTTTCAAACTTGCCTGAGCAGTACCCACCGTGCGAATGGTATCATAACCACCCAAGGAATTAACCATTAATAAATACCTAGTATTTGGCTCATAAATATGGTCTAATTCATAACTCCTTATTTCAGTAATTCTATCACCCAAATCATTATTAAGCCAAACATCATACCCAGTAATAGGGTTTTCAGGCGTGCTAAAGTCACCCAAACCCAAGGCTACAAATCCCACAGGGATACAATAAACGGTATATTGGGTTACCACATTTAGGGTTTGTACAGTAAGGATTTGAGTAAAACCATCTTCATAAGAAACCTTTACTCGCACCGTAATGCTGTTAGGCTTTGGCAAAGCATTACACAACCAAAACAAAAATTCTGGTTGAACAGCATCAATTACTTTATTATTGGGCTGAAAGGTCAAAAACGGACAATTAGCATCAAAATGACTGCTAAAGAAAGTTTCCCTCCAGCTCGCAAAATCATCCACCGCTAGTTTAGATTTAATGGCAAAAGCTTCCGCCGAAATACTTTCTGTCCCCATTAGTACCCCCTCTTTTTCGATATAGCTTTTTGCCTTATAAGGTATCGTCATGCCTGCACAACTCATAATCTGCTTTTCGTCGATTTTGGGCGGACAAAATGAAAGTAAGCCATCCAAAATACTATCAATTTCAAAGTCGGTACCATAATAATAATTGGCTCCAGACAATATTTGTACAGGCCTTTCAGAACCGATACGCTCGGCCACACTGACAAATTCTGACGATTGATAAGCCTTCGGGACCAGTACTTCAATATGTGTATTCATGCCCCAACGATTGACAACAGTCGGGTCATACGCATCGATATGAACAGTCAGTTTATTCCGGGCAAAACTTACTGGGAGGTGAGAAATATAAGTAGCTAAAGAATCCATGAGAAAAGTTGTGATTTAGTGAGTTAGTGAATGAGTGATTTATTTTAGTTAGTGAATTGTGAATGAGTGAATGAGCGATTACTTTTTTAAATCACTAGCTCACTCATTCACTCAATCACAACTACAATAGAGCTCATTAACATTGAACGTGAACATTATTTCATTCCGCCAGCCCATCACGTCGGCGTTAACTACTTTTGAGACTTGATTCAGACGGTTTTCTACTACTGCCATTTCAAAGTCCCCAGTCTCTCTTTCTTCATGGCGAAGCTTGCCAATAAAGCCAATCATACTGGTTAGCGTATCATTCCAAATAGCATCTTGTATTTCTGGAGTTGCCTTGGCTTTACTTAAAATCGTGACGCCAAGCAGAAAGGTTAGCCGAACGTTTGAGGTGTCTGAATCATCTAAAAAGCCTTCTGAAGTATCAATAAACACCGCCTGACCTACTTTGTACCTAGCTTCGTAGTATTTGCCAATTCTACCTACTAGAATCTCTCCAGACCCTACATGCACAAAATCCACAACGCCAGCCGTGGATTCTGCTTGTCCCTTCAGGAAGGCGACCATTTCTGAAAAATTTGTTATCATGAGTTTTTAAATCGCTGTGCCTCCAGCTGCTTTTCTTGTTCCTTTACATCCAATGTATCATCTAAACACTTTGCCCAAATCAGGTGTACGTTTTGATAACATACACTTTCAAAGTTTCCAAACGTGCCTTTTTCCGCCACACTCATCAGCATCGTTACCCAACCCATCCCGTTTCCGTATCGTGGTTCTCTGCCATCATCACCAAGCATTTGAGAGTAATTTTCCAGAAACAGGCTGTTTTGCGCTTCAAAATATTGCAGTATCGCCACCTTTAACCCAAAGGGTAAAGTCTTTAATTCCTTCGCCCTGGCTTTTACTCTTTGACCGTTGTACACCTCTCTTTCATCACCGTCCCATTCCTTTGATTCTCTGAAGGTTAGCAAATCTTTTCTGCGAGGCCTGCAAAGCGTAGCAATCAGCTCATCCAAGGCAACCACGTTCGGAGCATCAGGATTGGCAAAAGCCAAATACTGCATATTTGCCCAAGCCAAATCCACGGCATCCGTATCGGCAAATCCTTCCTGAAACACTAGGTATTCAGTACCCAAATGCACAAAACTTGGAAACGGCTGCTCAACAATTTTTTCAGCAAAAGCAAAATTGGCTACTTCTTTGAGCTTGTACCATTGCGGTAACTCCAGCTCTAAGCGCTGCCAAAATTTATCACTACATCCCATCAGCACACAAACCGCATACTCATGTTCGCTTTGGGTAATTTCATCCACTTTCCATTGTGTCAATGGCGAAAGCTTTGAGATTTGCTCCAGCGTGCATTCATCCCAACGCTCAGGCATCGTAAATTTTTTCTTGTTGATTTGTACCTCTACCATACGCTTAAAATTTTCAGTACTAAAGCTGCTCTCAACGTCCAGACTTCAATGGTCTTAAAGGTCAGCTGTCTGTTAGCTTTTTTAAGTGCCTTTTCACTTTCAATCGATATAAATTCACGTTGGCGGATTTCCTCATTTTTGGCCGAAATGATAATATCTTTTTCGACCAGTACTGAGTCTTTAATGCCCAGCTGTAGCTTATAAATTGTAGCGTCTACTTTGGCTTTCAACGCTTCTCTGGCGCCATCTTCTGTTAGTAATACATAACCCTTGGGAATGAGCTTACGGAGGCTGTCTGTAGTTGAACGCTGTATCAATTGCCCATTGCAAACCGTCGTTATCAAGCTTATCAATAACCAGGTGTAAAGAATCTTTTTTAGCTTCATAGCTTTGTGATTTTTTTAATAATGTGGTTACTTTCTTTTCGGCAATGTTGGTTTTTTCCAAAGTTTCTGGCATATAATACAGGTTCTCTGCCTGCGCCTTTACCATAAACTTTTTCCTTTTCCAGTACGACGTCGCCACTATTCCAATCAGGAAGAGGGCAATCCCCAAAATGTACAGCTTCCACCCCGTAACCCAGCTTTTTACAAAGCTCCCACAACCAAACGGCATCGCCATCGGTAGGCGTGTTAATAATAAGTTGAGCCATTTCATCGGTAGGTAGCTAAAAAGGTGGGAGGCGCATTAATGATAGAATCATTGTGCAAAATCATCTTTTGCATTTCAAAGTTTTGCTCTGAAATACGCTTGGCCAGCAAACGGTTTTCGATAATCACCGCCTTGTAACTTGCCACACAGGTATCACAAAGCCCCTCTTGGAATCGCTCCACCGTATCAATTTGCTGTTTGATATAGGTGATTTTGGCAACTTTTTGTAGGCCAGATTCTGCATTGGGTGTTTTTATTGATGGTTTTACACCCTGTTCATTCAAACAGCTCCAAAAGACCGATAGCGTCAACACGCTAAGAAATAAGATACTTTTCATTGTGATGTAGTTTTTTAAGTTTTGAAATTCGATTAAGCCAACCCTTCAAGAATTTGCTTTGTTTCCCTACGCCAATTTTTCGGTAGTATCCCGCTCGATAGGTGTAGATATAATGATATAATTTTGACTGATTAGCCTGGTTTAATTTTTTCAGCATCTTGCTCCCAATCACCCCGTCTTGCTGAATGCCTAAATATTTTTGAATGACTTTGATATGTTTATCATCCTTGCCAGTACCACAATTGATAATCATATCAGAAATGATTTCGGCGACTGCTTGATTTTTAACCTCAGACAACCTGAAAAAATCCCAGTACTGGCGCTGGTAGATGGGCTTCATGTCGTTTAAAGTGGTTAGGCGTAAATCATTGGCGTCTATTTTGCCGTTTTTGTCCTTATCACATACCACAAAAATGAGCTTGGTTTTGTTACACCATTTGTCATATACGACCAAGGTTACCCCAAACTTTGTGGCGCCACCTCTATCGTACTGAATCATCACAAAATAAATCCCTTCAGATTGGATAATTCTAGGGTAGAACGGGTCAAAAACGGCTGAATAACTGTGAAAAAATGAACACCATAAAAGTGTAAATACTAATAAAGTCTTTAAAAATTTCATAAGATAGATGTAGTAAAAATAGAAAATATCAAAGCTTCCAGCCTAAAGCCTATCGCCTACAGCCTAAAGCCAAAATCACTTCATTCTAAAAACCGAACGATATTTTTTGTTATCGGGCAATCGACTTTGGCTTTCAGCCTTATACAAAATACTGGTTTTGAAGGTTGGAAAATTATCAGCATTCTTGTTTAGGAAACCTATTAAATCAGCTCTGGCAGAAGATGTTCTGGTGTCAATATTTCGTTTATATTCCATCCAAGTGTTCTGGTCTGGAGCTTTCGTATTGTTGATACCATCAAATTCTGATAGCACTCGTAATCCACCATTGCCCAGCTGTACCACATTCAAAAACAACAGTGCTTCTTCGTATGCAGCCCAAGCTAAATATTGCCTTGAAAGTCGGTAAAGGTCAGCCATGCCAGTCACTAAATTCGGGGTCAAATGGTAATTTTTTAGCATTGTCATAATCTCAATACCGACAATTTGTTGAAGTCTTGCCGTTTCAGCCCACACAAAATATTTGTTAAGCGTTAGCAATAAACGATAAGAACAATCTACCAGCGGTAAAGCATTTGACAATTGCTCTGCTGTACCAAACCAAGACTTTTTGAATGCAATCCCAAAAGCAGAACCCCAGAAGGTTGGGTATTTATTAGGTTCAGCAAAAAGCAATTCCAACACCGTTTCCATTGCCTTTGAAGCATTTTCGATAGTAGCACGCTGCCTTTTTTCTAGTACTCCAATTCTGGCGGGCTTAGTGGTGTCGGTCTCCGTTTCTTGCAAACCATTATCGCCATCATTTCCAATGGCATAAGGTAAATACAAATGATAGGTATAGAACGCCAAAGCACGTTGGATGTATGGCAAAATAAAAGCGTTATTAGCAGATAGCTGAACGCTACCAGTGCCGTTTACTTGGTTATTTAATTCATTGAAATACACCAAGCCTAAGCCTTTTTTTAGGTACTCATCCTCAGCCAATTCGATAAATGGTTGAAGTGATTCAATTTCAAAGCTTGCATTTACAGCCCTTCCAAGGTATTTCCTTAATTCCTCTACGTTACGAATCAGCATCAGAAAAAGCAGTTAAAAAATCCCCCAAACACTAGAATCAAATCATTGAGTAAGCAGTACACCAATGTACCAATTACGGTACTAGCCGCACTCAATACCGAAATATCACCACGGTTCAATTGTACACGAGTACCCATTGATACCACCCCTAAAATAACCAGCTGAAGAACCAGCCAAACAATTTGCCAAAACATAATTATGAAGCGTTAGAAGTTGTTTTCTGCGAACCAGTCGGGTTTTTATCCAAGGTTTGCAGAATGATATTTTTATAAGCAAAAACTACATTATCAGGTAATTCTAGTAGGGGTTTGATGGTACGGTTCAATACACGTAAAATCATCTGACGCTCACGAGGCGTTCTGTACTGCTGTTGAAATTCAGCTGATACACGAAGTTCCGAGCCTGACCCACCCATGATTTTACCATTTGATACGCCAGCCAAGTTTGACAAAACGCCTGAAGCATTGGCAATCGAAAGAATCGTCGTTTCGTAAAGCTTCAGGTATTCGTCGCCTTTAATGCCTTTTGGAATCGGAGCAATCTCAATCCAAGGAATTAAACCATTCGGACCCATTTCGCATTCATCCGCTAAAATTCGGTTAGTGCCTTCACCACCAGACAATAAGCTATCAATGTTTTCCCAGAACTCATTCCGAAAAGCATCTTCACCGCCTTCAAATTCTTCACCGAACTTCCTAAAATATTCGCCAGCTACCCGAACAATATTAGTAGCGTTATACTCCGTATCCAGTCCGTTAGCATGAAAATCCCACAGGCGATTAGCGATTTTAATAATCTTTTCAATCGCCCACCAAGTAGCATAGCTATAATAAAATTGCCCTGACTGTGTACGCTTTACATGAGCGATATACTCACCAATTTTATTTAAATCTGCTCCTGGTAATAGTGCAGGCGTACTGACAACATTCTTAATGGTATTATTCGCCCAGTCGGGACTAGTCAAATAACTTTGCACCCGTCCAAGTTTTAACTCCCTATTCGCTCGCATCAGTAGAGGGTCTAAAGTTGCAAGGCTTGGAATCTTGTCAGTATCAATACTGATATTCACAAAAAGGTTAGCCGTATCCACCACATGGCTCCCTGCTGATTCGTTGTATTCACTCAAATCGTTCTTATCTAAGAAAGCTTTAAGTTTTGGATACTTTGATGGCTCAATAGGCGATAATACGTAAGTGTCACCGTCATAACGTTCCTCAAAAACGCCAATACCAGCCCCAAAAAGAAAGTCCTTACGAGTATCCAGCAAATTGATTAAGTCCGCATTAGACGCCAGCAAATCCATCATTTCAGCAGGCTTCTTGTTATTCTTACCCCACGGATAAATATCAACAGATTGATTCCCAATCTTAACGGTTTTCTTAGTCGCCGTATAGTTTGCCCCACCAGTGTTGGAATCATTCCGATTCGCAACACTGATAGCAGCAGTCTTTTCATCGCCAATGAAGACGGTTTTACCAACTTTATTTATCATAGGTGTACAACTAATTACTAAAATCTGTGGTCAATCGGCTGACCATTAAATGAGATAAGCCCGCAGGCATGAATATCAAAATTCCCAGCATCAGGATGCCACAAGTACCATTTACCAGCTTGGCGGTTTTCATACTTGATAGATGATAAATCCTTTTTAGGTTTACTTACGCCACTAGGCCTACGCTTACAACCCTTCTTTTCACCAAAGCTTCCATCTGCTCTTGTATACACAATATCAAAGGATTCAGGAAAACCATTCCCTTTCCCCGAAAGCTGATATTGGTGATACGCATCTTTGTAATACATTCAATTTCCTCGGTTTTGTGTCACAAAAATGGCATTTCCATCAAAATCATCATAGGACAAAACTATTTACCCCCCAAATCCAACCCAATTCTACTCCACAAAACACCTTACCCACTGACTACCAAAAACTTAAACTCAAAACACCCCCAAAAATTCTATCCCTTTAGTCGATTGAAACGCACGCACTTGAACATTTTGGCGTACGCCAATTTGAAAAAAAAGAATATATGAATCTGTAACTGGGTATGCCAGTTTTCAAATGGGTGTTTACTTGAATACGAAGGGTTTGGATTTTGACGTTGATATCGAAACGTAACGAGCATACTTTCTATAGATAATATAATCGAATGTATCGCTTAAGTGTGTTGCATATTCCTGTGGAATTGGTTTGCTCTCTGAGCTCTTGTCCTTCTCAAAGTTGTCTCCAATGATTGGCGCATCTTGAAGAGACATAACCATTGCTTTAGCAGACCAGCCATTGATTGCAATGGTGGGCACTTTAGTAACAGCCCCTTTTAATATCTCATTAACCACCTTATAGCGTATGTTGTAGGGTGGATAGCTCAATTGTACCTCATCAAATACTAGCCATTTATCCTTACGCAAGGCCTTTTTAATGTCCTCAAAATAAGGCTTTCTATTAGCATCCTTTTTAGACCCTCCATTATCACCATAGATATACACCTTCTTATTACGGTGCTCATTATACTTGATAATAAAATCATTGATAAGCTTATTGACCAGAAGACTGTCTTCAGCTTCCTTCACATACATCGTATCAATACACTTAAATTCAGCCCCAAAATCTTGCCATATAGACACACTCGTAAACTTGGCATTAAAATCAAAGCTTATTTCAAGCCCTCTATTGGGGTCATAATCACCCTTATCATAGTCTAAATAAACGTGCTTATCACCAAAAGCCGAATAAAAAGAGTTCGGATTTCTGGTCCTACGCTTATTCATAATCTCAACCTCAAAACTCAGCGGGTCCAATATCTCTCGCTGGTCCTCAATATAATTCCCGGGCAAAAACATGGCATTATCAAAAGCCGAACCCTGCATATAGTAATACTTATGCGGTTTCTGTTTCGCTAAATCTTCGGTTTTATAAATCCAACGTCCTTCAGGGAGCCAAGGAGCTGAAGTAAAATCAATAATCGCCCAGTGTAACGGATGATTAAAACCTTTCCGCCCTGGTCTAGTATCTGAATAAACATACTTATTGGCACGTACAGTAGGCCGCAAGATTTTGTTAAAATGTTCTTCTTTAATAGTGGCCGATTCATCAATAAAAAGTTGATCCAAATTTGTACCTCTTTTTGCTTGAATCTGACCAACTGATAAAAACTCTACGGTATAACCATTGGCAAAACAGATACAGTTATCATATTTTCTAAGCGGATGGTGTGACTTTTTCCAATGAGTAGGAGGACGCTGGTTCACGACATAACAACCTATGCCAGTTTTAGCGTCATATTCTTCATACCCCCACTGCTTAAACACTTCAGCAGATTGCGAAAGAATTACATCTGATACCTGACGTAAGGTCAAACCCACCAACCCAGCTCTAGCCCTTGGCAATTCACTAGCCGAAAGGGCTATCACATGACACAATAAGTGAGATTTACCAAACCCACGACCACACTGACCAGTGGCACGCCAACCACCAGAAAAACCCCAGCCACGGGTATCCTTCGGGTCTGGCACGTCCGCCAAATTATTCATAAAAGCCTCCAAAAAATCGGCTTGCAAGGGATTAAGGGAAATTTCAGCAACGTTAGACGATTTCATATTCATCCTCCTTTCCCTCATCTGTGCTTGAGTAATTGTTGTTGACCGTCACCCGATTAAACACAATGGTTCGTTTCGGCATCAAATCAGCTGGAGACAATTGCGGTTGGTCGTTGTAAACGTTAGACAGCTTACCAATTTCTTTTACTGTAGAAATCACGGCGTTGGCATCTTTCTCACGAATGGCAATACTCATCGCCAAATACAAGTTTTCAATCAGTATTCGTTTGGTACCTTCCGCATCAATTTCCTCAACACGGCCATACAGCTCCGTCGCTTCCTGAAGTATTCTAGCAGCTTGCGCATACTGACTACCCTCATCCTGCATCATCATCTGTTTGACGTGCTGCGGTGAAAAGCCTTTACATCGCCAGCTAAAGGCTTTACGGTACTTCTCTAGCATTTTCAATTCACTAGGTGTCAATTTACCTCTACCCAATAAGTAATCCTTATACTTATCCAGTTTGTCGGGCGAACGTGGCTCAAGGTCGTTCTCTAAATTTGTTAATTCATTCATAGGTGCATAAAAAAAAAGTCTGTCACAAAACTGTAACAGACTTTTTAAAGTTGGTAGGATAGAAGTTTAATTATCCTCGATATATTTGAAAGTTTCAAAAAAATCTATAGCTAGTAGTCCTGGTGTGGGAATAATTACTTTTTTGATAATTTCAAGTTTTAGAGCGTTTTCTTTTTTCCCTTTTATTTTGTCTAAGTCGGGAAAGGTATCAACTATCAGGTCTTCTAATTTATGCCCACGATGCTCAGTGAACCAAGTCGGCAAATTAATTGTCATCCCATTCATTAGGATAGTTTTAATTAAATTCACATCATCTCTAGTATCAATAATAGGGTCAATTATATCCAGAATAATGTCAGCAATATGTTGAAAATCATCATTCGTAAATTGATTTATATCTTCAAAATTCTCATATTCTAAGTCAAAATCTTGAAGAGTCATTATGTTTTCTTTTACTAAAAGGACACCCAGTAAAATTGGATCGAGAAGATAGTTCTCGATAGCATATCTATATCTTGATTTATTTCCGAATACTAATGTATGTTCTACATTAGTATTGGATTCATCTCTATCAACAATACCCCAAATTAGATTATTTCCAGAGTCCGTCAAAGTTTTTGTAATATGTTTCACTTGTGCACAACCAGTAACAGGCATCCCATGTTTGTTCGTTCTTGAGTCTCCTGCTGATATAAAACTCAAATGAATTTTAGGATTTAATTTATCTTTAAGTATACTATATATTTTATCATAAAAAAGCACATCGTTAGCACTCTCGACAAATACTTGTCTTCTATTTTCATATGAGACAAATAACCCACTAATACCATAGATTAAAGAATTTATGGCATCTTCTCGACTTATTTTTACAGGATAACCAATATCCCTTTTCATGTAATAAATCGACTCCTCTGGTGAAAGAGCCACAGTAGAAGGAGAATGTGTTGTCATTATCACATCAACGCCATTTTTTTTCACTAAAACATTTTGGACTACATCTAAAAACATTTGAGCCATTGAAGGGTGTAAATGTGCATCGGGTTCATCAAACAGAATTAATTCAGGAAATGCACCACCTGATGTAGAGCTATATAAAGTAAATATAAGTGCCATGATAGTTTTTTCTCCAGAAGATAAACTTTCAAAACTTATAATATTGTTATTATCAATATCAACTAGAGTGACATTACCATTAAATTCATTATCACTAGTGAAAGTATATTTAGCAAGATATCTAAAATTAGCAGATTGCAGTATTTCATTAAAAAGTACTAAAGGTGGTTTTTGCCCTTCAACTAACTCTGGGTAATATTTCTTTTTTAATTCAAATTGGTGAAAAAGTAAATCTATGTAGGGAGAAAAAACGCTATTAGAAGTTTCATAAAAAATAATAAAATCATTGAAATTTATATTTAAGGATGTTTTTTTTGTATTATTTTTCAACTTAATAGTTTTTATTATGTCAGAATTAACAACCTTCCTGATGCTGTGATTAGGATATGGATTTGTTATCATTTTAGAAACGAATTGCTCTATTTTATCATTCATATTCAGTGCTTCATGTCCAATGTTTTTAATATCAAGATTTGGGTCTATTGCAAAGTCACTTGCATAAAGAATAGGTATTAATTGTTCCCATTCATTTTGAAAAGATTCGTAAAAGATACTTGGACTAATTTTATTTTCAGGTGGTTCTGTGATGCCAGGTAAGGTTAAAACAATATTATTATAAAATCCCCCAGAATGTTTTTGTATGGAAGTATTAATGATTTCATCCGAATAATTACGACGAGGTAGAGGATTCTCTTTTATACAATTCAATAATTGTGTTTTCCCTGAACCATTTTCTCCCATTAATACCGTGAACTTATTTAATTTAATTTCGGGAGAATCTTTTAAAACCATCCCATTTGATTTTACTGTTAGAATCATTTTGTGAAATTGTTTAAATTTTATACAATGTTGAGAACCTTATTTATTTAGATATTTCTTTTCTAATATTAAATAAAAAAATCCGTTAAAATGCTTTAACGGACTTTTTTATTTCGATATGTTAACTCTCTACTCAAACAAATTAAACCCACCATTCTTATTCTCAATTGCCCCCTTAGCCAGCTCCCTATACTCATCCTCATTCAGTTGCTTCTCATGCGGATTCAAAAGCGTACCTTCCTCAAAGAAATGCCCAAATCCTCTGCCCAGGCGTCTACCTCTTTCAGTATGTTTATCCAAGGCAACATCAGGCACTGGCGGACGTCTGAAGGGATGAGAAAGCCAAGCCCAAATCAACGCCCAATCTACAAGCCTACTCTTTTTTGAACGACTAAGCTTGATAACCGCATGAGTCAAAAACAACCGCTGCGGCTCATTCTTATCATCCTTCTTTTTGGCCTGCTCTCGATACATTTCATACAAAGCCCAAATCTCTGAAGAGATATTTTCCTCTGCCAATCCCACATCTTCGCTACTCATTATACGCAAGCGTTTAAAGCACCATTCCCCATAGCCACTATCAAACAGCTCCACGGCCCAAAACAACGCTTCTTTCTCCAAACCCCTACGGATACACTTCTGTAAAGCCGATATCACCTCGCTACCTTCATAGCCCTTATTCGTAATTATTTTATGCTGACTCATATCATTTTGATGGTTATTACTCCTTGTTCTATATTTACACTTACATCATAGCCTACCTTAAATCCTGCGTCACGTAGGTATTGCCCCGCAATCACTATTTTAGGCACTTTCGTTTCTTTCCAGATGCTTTTAACATATCTGCGTGAAACCTTTATTTTTCTGTTTTTTTCAATTATTTTTGTCCCGTTCATTATTGTAAATTTATTTGCAGTAATCAAAGCCCAAGCTCGTCACTTGGGCTTTTTCTTTTTTAGTCAAATAGCTCCTTGGGAGCTGGAGGCGCAAACAATGGCATATCACTCACACGCTTTTGTTCTGATTTCCGTTTGGTTACTTTTACTTGGTAGTTACCTACAAGCTCCAAAAACACTTTTTGTTCAGCCTTCGTCATTTTTTCAAAGTCTCTTCTTTTTATCATCGTTTCATCATTTTTAAGTGTTTAGAAACTGCTGTATAAGAAAGCTTACCCAGCTCCAACTGCCAGCTAATTTTTAAGCTGAGCGAAAAACTAACCATCCCTTTGCGGAATAATTTCCATGCGAAACGCATTACGCTAGCCATGCGTAATTTCTTTTTTAATCCTAATTTTGTGTCCATTATTGTATTGTTGTTATTGATTTGATACTGTAAATTTCTCCCAGATTATCAAGTTTCAGAAACGCAAAACCTGCTGATATGGCAGTCAGCCGCAGTAAATTTGGCAAGGCTAAAACAGGCTCATTTGCCCATTTTGCAGGATGGTAGGTTCCATTTTGGCAGGCTCGTATTTCCCTCTTTCTTTGGGCTTCGGTGGCTCAACTACCTTGCATTCTTTGTCTTTTACATAGAAGTAACTATCCTCAAATTTTTCGATATGTTCTATCGTTGGTACACCCACTCGGTTTAAATGTGTATTAATTCTATAGCCAAACTTCCAAGTGTAGGCCAGCGAGTCCATACAGCTCACTTCCCCCACACATCCGTGGAGCATCATATTAATGGCCGTCATTTTGGTACAAATTGGGTCAATGTCACTACCAAATTGATAATTGCCCGGAGCATGCGCATGAGCCGATATCAACATTCTTCCTGAGCCACAACAGTTGTCTAATACCCTTTTGCCAAATCCCTGTTCATCTTCGCCAAGGGTCATAAAAGTCATGGCATCTACCAACGCACAAGGTGTAAAGAATTGCCCCAAGGCCGACGACTTCCAATGACTAGAAATCGTTTCGTAGATAGTCCCCAGACCATCATACCAACTTTTATTCCCTCCCAAAACATCATTCATACACATGATGTATTCTTTCAGTAGTTCGTCAAATAAGGCATACTCGCCCTTATATTTTTTCTGCAATTGTTCCGCTCTTTCTTTGTCGCCTGTGGTCAAAAAACAGGCTAGCATATAATCTAGGTTATCGCTAAAAACATCGCTATAGCTACCATTCCGATAGGCGAGTTTATCCATTACCGCCGCAAACTTTTTTAGTTCCTTCGGTACTTCTTGTGCTAAATTCATAATGAGTAAATAAAAAAAGCCACTCGGTCGAGTGGCTCTGGTGGGTTAAAATGGTACGTCGTTGGTTTCGATTGTCGGTTGATAACTATTGGCTTTTATCAGGTGATCGATATAATAATCTTTCACCGCAAAGCTGGTCAATGCTCGCCAGCGTTCTTCCAAAGCCTTCACTTTCTGAGCTGGAGGCGAAACATACGAATTTCGGCGATAGGTTTTGACAAACTCGATTACATCTTCAATTTCAATACCCAACCCAGTAACAGTATTCATTTCCTGTACTTGTGTGTCAAGGTTCAAGCCCGATTTTGAAAACCAACTTTTTGACACATCGCCCAATACATTTTTATCACCCCAACGTTCAAAGTCAGCCTTGGGAAATGGTATCAAAAATTCGTCAATAACGCTGTTTTTATCCATCCATGCCATAGCATCCAATTTGGCATCTTTCCACATTTTGCCAATTTCAAGTGGATTGATAGAATTTTCAAACAAATACACATCCACCAAGTCAGGCGTCATGTATTCATTAATTTCCGTGCTGAGGTAACTAAGATGAGAAATACTGTAGATATTCATTTTCGCACAAATCAATTTATCTAAGGTATTGATGTGCATTTGTCGGCCTATCTGAGTAGCCCATGCATTATAGTCGGCTTCGCTCTTACCCGTTACTTGGATATAGCGTTCCATGTTCTTACGAACCTTCGACTGTTCCTTTACTGCTGCCGTTTGGATGTTCATTATTGAGTTGATTTACAGTTGATTAATTGTTTTTTGATACTGTAAATTTCTCCCAACAGAACGGATAACAGAAAAAAAAATCCTGCTGATATGGCAGGATTAGGCAGTTTTTTTGGCAAGGTTTTTATTAGGTATTAAGAAATTCATTATTAAGTTCCCGGTATACTATATTTCTTAAATCACAAGACTTTTCTGTTCCAATAACTTCACCAAGATGTGTTAAGATATAGTTCAGCTCCCATTTATTTTCTTTAGTATAAAGAAATTGAATTTTAGCTGGTTTTAAGGTTTTTTTTAAAGTTTCAATTTTTGATTTAATTAATAAAATTTTTTCTTTATCTAATGCCGAAACAGCATCATCTAAGTTTTCATATTTGATAAAAAGTTCTATTTTTATATCATCAGATATTGAAAAAATGAATGCTTTCGGACTAGTAGAATGATTAAAGTTTTTAATGAAATTTGCTGCTGCTTCCTTCACATGTTTTTTGAAAATATCAGTCCAGATTTCCGAGACTGAATCTAACATTTTTTCATGAATTTTTGGTAAAAGAGTCTTCAATCCCAAATATGCAACAATATATTTACCAATTGTAATAATTGTGCCTGAATCACTAAAGACCTCACTGTGTATTAATAAAAGTATATTTAATTTCTCACTCTCACTGAGAGGACCAATTACACTAGCACTAATTTCATTAATGGTTATTTTATCTTTTAATACAGTTTCTAACTCACTAGTAGTGGGGGAGAAATCTTTTTTTTCAAAATATTCTTTAATAAGGACAGTACCATCTTCTAAAGTTATTCTTTCTTGCTTATTTGAAAGCTCCTTTTGAGCAATAAGATAGAATTGTCCATCTTCACTCTCTACTACTTCTGCATTGTTCAGTCTAGTATAGGGTGATAAAAAAAACCATTCATGAATGATTATAGGTTTAATTTGTGTGCTACCATTAATATTTTTTGCAATATTTTCTAAAGTATTTTTATTAACACTTTTTCTAGGTGTTTTATCATTAAGAATACTATCATGTGTACTTAATAGAACTATAATATTATTACGTGATGTTTCCATAAAATTGTGCATCTAAAACAATACCCCTAAAACGGCAATCTCAAGCTTTTCTGAAACTCATGAGCCTTGCCCTGATTTTTCCTCAAGGTAATAATTTCTTTCCCAAAAACTTGCTGTAAATACTCAAAATCTTTTTGTTCAGCTTCAATATTTCTAAACTCAGCCAATCCCCCACGGTTCACAAACGTATCTTTCTGAGCAAAGTAAAAGCGTGTATCTTTCCAACCACCTCGGTGGTGATGGGCGTTTAAACACGAAATCCAATAATCTTCGTTACAGATAATCTCTGGGTTATACCAAAGCTTTGAACCTTTCAGTACCCCATGCGCACACCCAGTGAAGTACCCTGAGAGTTGGATAGGATTAAGAGAGTTAAAGGCAATAGGGTTAGGAGCCGAGGAGAAACCAAACAAAAACAACCCTGAATCCTTACAGGCCTGTGCCGTCACCCTGATAATTTCCGAAGCCGTTTCCGCTTCAACCGTAGTTTCTTCACCTTTCTCGGTATAAACTCGTTTCATAGCGCTGATATCATCATCTAGCATAAATACATCCCCAAAATGCTTAATTATCCAGTCACGTTTCAACGCCAAACCTTTAATGGAATCAGGATGAGTAACAATTTCAATATCGGGATTACACGCACGATATAATTTTGCTTGAGATTCCTCTACACACAAAATAGCACCTGCCACAGCACTGGTGGTAAGTACCCTATCAAACCGCTTATGCGAAGGAATTACAATTTTTAAGTCCATCTTTCTATCACATTTTTAGCGTTCAATACATGCGTTGAGCCAACCTTGCTACTCTTATAGCACTTCATCGTATCAATCCCTAGCTTTTCAGCCAAGTGGTTTTCGTCAATCTCATTCGTACAGACAATGACTATCGTCGTGTACTTTTCAGACATTTTTTGCACAATGGGTAATTCGGGTTCATCCTTTACCAAAGCTTCCTTACTATGTGCTTTGTCCAATTCATCCAGATTCAAGCCATATTCGTCCAGCTCCACCACACTAGCAAAGTGTTCAGCCAACAGCTCCCCAACAAAATCACCTTTCAAGGCGTTGGAGATAATGTTGTACTCTTTGTACTCCTGCTCAGTAAGTTTACGGTTGGGTTTGCGTACGTCGGCCAGCTCATCGCCACAGCCACTAGCCATTTTAACAGATTGCCGTTGATGACCAGCAATAATCATATTGTCGAAATCCAGTACTGGTATTTCCACATCGCCAAATTTTTGATAGGACTCACGAAGTTTTTTCTTCGTCTGCGCATTCATCTTTCTAGGATTATGCTCAAAAGGAATCATGTCACGCCAAGCAATCCGCTCAACGTGCCATTCTAGGTGTTGTGTAGTCATTTTTGTTTATTTAATAAATTCTTTTAAACCATGAAGGGCTAATATATGTCCATAAGAACAAATCATATCATCTTTTATTCTCAGCCATGGACTATTAATACAATTATCATTTGTTTCTATCCCAGAAGCATCGCAAAAATTCTTTAATGCACAACCGTAATTATGTGGCGACCTCAAATTTCTCAAGATAGAAAAAACGGCTGACGGGTAGAAAGGTTTCACATCATAATTAATTTCATCAGGAAGTACCATTGAGCCATTAAAGTTATTATTTAGCATAAATGGAGTTCCAATGGTATTTAGTATTTTAATAAATGTTTTGGTATATATTTTATCTGTACTTTCTGTTAGTTCAGAAAAAAAACCTCTATTTAACTTCCTTAACTTTTCTGCTTGGGATAAAATATACTCAAACCATTTTACATTATTTTGAAAATATTCACCATCAAATATTCCCTTAAATGATAAGGAAGTGTTTTGCAAAACCATTTCATAATAATCAATTATAACTTCTGAACCTCCAATACTAAAATAACTAAATTCATATATATCATCTATATTTTGAGGAAGCCAATTTTCTTTTTTCATTCTTTCAATTGATTCAAGAAATAATTTAGCAGGATTGTCATACATTAAAGATGCATCACATAATGCAATTATATAATCAACATTATCAAAATTGGGATAGATAGACTTTATTATCAATTCTACAAGTTTATATGGTACTTCATCAAGTAGAGTTTCTGGAAATCCTTTACGTTGTATTGCGTAAGCCATATATTCCTTGAGATGAAATGTCCCAAAATGGACCTTAATTTTTTCACTTTTAATATCATCAAAAAGATTAACCTCGTACTTGTTTAACTTAACATCTGGAGTTACATCATTACTTTTGATAGTTAGTTCTGAGTGGGTATAGTTTATAAATTTACTGTTTTCAATTTTAATCTGATTATCCCCATAAGTCGCTACAATAATTTCTCTATTAGCTAACAGATTATAATCGTTATTTAATTTTATTTGATTAGGAAATATATAGCCATCTGTTTTATACATTAAGGTTTTATAATGTATAAACTCTTTCATATCAAGAAAAAAGTGATACAATCCAGTAGTCGTAGTTAAACTCTGTAGAAAATGAACATACTCATGTATGAAAGTAGAAGTATATGTACAATCATTAGGGTCTTTAATACTTTTTGCTATATCAATATCAGAAAAGGTATCTATTTTTAATTCAAAACAGTTAGGTTTATAGTATCCGCTCATGTAATTAAATATTTTTATTTATTTTATTGAACCCCTAATTTCAAATTAATCTCACTAAGCTCCTCCTGATAAATCATCAGCTGTTTCCGCCATTCATTCACTTTCTCCTCAGCCTTATGAAACCGCACGTGCTTGGTAGGGTCAGCAATCTTTTTATCCAGCTTACCTATTTGGTCCTTTATTAGCTTTCGTTCCTGTTGTAACCCCATCCGCTTCAACCTGCTTTCTTCGCTCTCAACCTGCTCGGTATCTGTTTGAGAGCTGGTCTCAGCTGGCATACAACCATTACGCTTTAGATAAACTTTCTTATCCCAAATCCTTTCCACCTGATTCCGCAGAGCAATTGCCTGTTGCATCAATCCACCAGCGTTAGTGGCTTTAGCCAAATATGCTGCTACAATTTGATTACTCACTGCTGCTTGCTCATCAGATAACTTCTTAGCCTGTCGGCTCAATTCCGCTTGATATTCATCGTAATTCTTGGATTGTATTTCAGAAGTAAGGGAAACAGGTTGAACAAATAAAGAAGACTTTTCAAAGCCTTCCAATTCTTGCTGGAGCAATACCAACGCATCTTCCGCCCGTTCAAGTTCCTCTTGTGTACAGCGTTTAGCCTTAAATAACTGGCGTTTCAAGTTCAACACCATTTCAGCTTGCAACATACGAGATTCAATATTCATATTGTAATAAGGTATAGGTACGTAATAAGTGCGTAAGCAATTTTCCGAAAGTCCGCTGTTTGAGCGCAGCGAGTTTCGGACTTTCTTGATTTTCTTTTGTTACTTTTCTTGCATCAAGGCAAGAAAAGTAAGGCTAAGCGAAGAGGGAAAAACTCAACCCAGCAAAAATCTACTCAAGCATTTCCAAAAACTCCTCAATAATATTTCTATAATAAAAAACTTGATGGTCAGTAACAGGGTCAAAATTATAATGTTCATTTAGCGGAACATTATTTTCGAGAAGATAAGCAGTAATGGCTTCTTTCAGTGCAGATACCTTTATGCCAGCTCCCGTAAGGTGGTCTAACAAACTATCAAAATGTTCTGGAGCAGGTATCATAAAAGCCGATTGGTCTCTGCGAACAAAGTTTATTTACATACCCCCAGTCACCGTACTTTCAACGGCAAGCCAATCGGCAAGACCTTCCTTGCCGACTGGGGGTTGTAATAAATAGTTTTGTTCGCATGGCAAATATAGACAAAGCCCTTTAAACAAAAAAACCTAACAGGGCTTCCCATTAGGTTTTTTATAGGTTAAATCTTTGGCTCTGGTCGAACATCATCCGCCGTATCCTCAACAGGTTCTTCCTCTTCTAGAGGCACAGGAACTTTATAAGCCAGCTCCAACCGCTCTTTCATTTCCTGCTGTAGTGCTTCAATTTCTTCCGCTCTTTCAGCTTCTTTCAATAGAGCAACATCCTCTTCGCTCATACCCTCATACTGCTTATTAGCTTCTACATGAGCAATAGAATGATTAAGCTGGTTAAAGACATGAGCAAACAAATTGTTAGCATACACCTCTCCATATATTGCTGCTACTGCTTTTTTAGCATTCTCAGTAATATTAATAGCCTTTTTCAAATCAGGTAATTTCATCGCTATCTAAGGAGTTAAAAGGTTCATTGACGAAGAGGGAACGCGGTGGGCGTCCACTTCCTCAATATATTGTTTTACAATGTCAATCTTTCCATCTAACAAAGCCTTTGCTTCATCGTCTGTAAGATTTTTATCCAGGATAATAGTACCCTGCTGACTTTCAAACTTAATCCCATTTTCAGGGCAGTTTATAAGTCGATATTTTTGAAGTGCCATAACTGATGGAAATTAAATTCCCCCTCGCCTTCAGGAGAGGGGGCTAGGGGGTGAGGTTTAAATCAATACAAGAACATAAAGTCTTAAGTCTTAAGTCTTGTGTCTAATGTCTAAAAATCTAAATTAACACTGGTACATTAACAGCCGCCCCCAAAATCGGCGGAGCCATCGCCAAACCATCCTGGTCCATCTTAATGGTAAACTCACGTTTATCCGACCCTTTTAAGCCCGTCGTATGCGATTCCTTCAAGGCAAAACCATCTTCACTATGGCTATACACCACCATGTTTTTATCACCATGCTTTACAATCAACACAAAGCGCATGTTCAAAAACTTCCTCAACGCCAACCATTGCGTACTATTATAACCACTAATTTTAGCTTCAGCCATGTGTTTGTATGACTCATGACCCGATTCCCCTTCCTTGGCATAATCAGCTTTGGCAGTATTATCGGTAAACTCTATCTCAGCAAAAGCTTTACCCACCTTCAGCGGAATAGGTGTTATAATAGCTCCTGTAGTGGTATCAACATCTGCTTCCTCTGGCCATGCCCTTGAAAAATCTTCAGTAGCACATACCAGCCACTTTTTGTTTCCACCCGGGTTCACCTTATTACAAGGCGATTTAGGTACCGTCGTTAGCGACACACAAAAAAACATTTCAGCAGGAAGCACCGACCCCGTCACCTGACCAAGGGCAGATGTCACAGCACCCACCGCCAATAAGCCTTGGAAAACATTCCCAGTTTCCAAAACACTTGCTCCCAGCACCAAGCCAGCAAGCAAGAAAATAAATGAGACAACTAAATTTTTCATTGATTTTTGTTTTTAATGCTTTAGGCTGTAAGCAATAGGCCGTAGGCAAAAAAGCTTAAAGCTTACTGCTTACGGCTTATAGCTCAAAGCTCACAGCTTATTTCGAGTTCATTACAATCAAACGACCATCAGCATAATCCGCACCCGCTTCACCATCCAAGAAAATCTTGATAGCACGGTCTTGCTTTTCAATACTGATACTAGCAATATCCTCAGCTGTCCCCTCTGGAGCAAGGTAAAATAAGTTACCCGAAGGTGTCCAGAACTGCTTTTCAGTACCTCCCAAAAATGAACGATACTTAATGGTAGTATTCGGTAACAAAGCCAATTTCCACGCATTACCTTCTTTGAAAACTACTTGGTTTCCAGCCGTGATAGGCAGAGCCGCCACAGCATTCACCATAAAGGCATAGTGCTTAAAGGGCAAATACAATGTCGCTTCTTCTTCAATGTATTCTACCAATACATCCGAAGCCACAATAATATCAACAAGCTTTTGGATTTCTGCCAAGATGTTAGCCTGCGTAATAGTCGCCACAGATGTGGCCATGTTAGTAGTTGGAATATCACCCACGCCACCATTGCCCACAGTCAAAACACCTTTCGTTAGTTTGATGCCTAAACCATCAAAAAGGTTTACACCACCAACACCACCAGCCGCATTATAAACCCCTTTGAAAACTGCCTGAGTCATATCCTTACCCGCCTGAGCAAAGATTCTACCCATGTAATAAGCCATCGCTTCAAACGAATAAATATCGCTTGGGTCAGTTGATTTTTTATTGGCCAAGTACGACTTGCTCCAAGCATAAAGCGTTACTTCGTCCAATTTTAAATCCGCTTTAAATGGCTTAATTTCACCAATTCTCGCATTAAGGCTCACAGCATCGTTGGTGAAATTGGTTGAACCTGTTCGCCCTGGTTGTAAAATAGGGTTAGTACTATCTCTAATCAACGGTACTTTGTCTTTTGTTGGAATTACTGAGAAATCCCCGTTTCGCTTTTCGTCGAAACCATTACTCATTTTCAGCCCAAAAATTTTGGTGTAGTCACCCATGTTACGCTGAAGCTCGACCGCTAGGTCTGAAATTTTCATTGATGATGCCATCGTAGTATTATTTAATAAAAAGGTGAGAAAATAGCTGTAAGCGATAAGCTATAGGCTCTAAGCTTTTTTTGCCTAAAGCCTACCGCCTATAGCTTAAAGCATCTAAACCAAATCCCCCATCAAAGAAGGATACAGCGCTGCCAAACGGTTCAATTCTTCCAAGGCCTTGGCATCCTTTTCAGCTGTTTTTGAAATACGAACAGGCGCACCAGCCGCACCATTGTTTTCAGTATTCACCGCCATATTCGTAGGGCTTTGCGACGCTTTGAACTCTTTTAATTCCTGATTCTCCTGTGTTAGCCTTGTATTCTCCGCCTGAATACCATTGATTTTCCCATCCATAGCCGTCATAATACCCATTAACTTTTCAAGGGTTACAGGTTCTTCAGTAGTCGCTACAGCTCCTGTCGCTGGTAGTGTTCCTACTACAGGTGGTGTTCCTGCGCCGGGAGCGGTTCCAGCTGGAGGCGTACCAGTTGGCACGGTTCCAGTACCCGCACTAGCAAGTAATTGAGAAGCTGCTGCTTCGTCTGCTTTAATCGCAGAATCAATATCAGACGCCATTTTTTCGGTGAGGGTTGGCGAACCTACTAGGCCAGCGATGAGCTCACGAACCTTCTGAAACTTAATTTCCATAGTAGAAAAAATTAAAAAGATGTAAAATTAATTATTGCGTTTGTACTGTAATCCAAGTACATCCGCACGTTTAAGCGCATTGTCAAAACCCATCAGGCCGTCGGCCAAACCAATCTTAACCGCCTCTTTGCCATAGAAAATACTACCACCCGGGTCAGTTGTGAGGGCAACTCGTTTCTGCTGAACTTCCTGAAGGAATATTTTGCGTGAAGCGTCTAAAACTTTTTGCTCTTGAATGATCGCTTTTTGTTGATACTCACCCTCAAAGGCTTCAATACCATTCAATGCATTTTTATCTTCGGCGCCAGAACTTCGCAAAATCAAATACTTTTCTCCAGCTTTCGCCAAAGCTTCCGACTTATCTACATATACGCTCATGGTACCAATTGAACCCGCTGCCGTTATTTCGTTCTCCAGATAACATTCTAAACATTGAGAGAAAGCCCAAAAAGCCGCTGAGGCTACCATGTTAGTACCAAATCCTACAATTGGCTTAACAGAATCTCTTACAGATGCTGCCATATTTTGAGAACCGTTCAACTGTCCTCCGGGCGAATCAACTCGCCACAGCATCGCATTCACTAACGGATTACCATTACATAAGGCAATCTGTTGGGTAAGCCATTCGGTTCCATCACTGTAGTAGTCACCATAGCGCTGTGTAGCTCCACGAGTTGTCAGTACCGCCACCAGTCCGTCTTTGCCTTCAACAGTTTCAATTCCCAACCATCTTAATTCTCTTTGAGTATAGTTGTTAATCGTCGCTGAGGCAATCATCTCAACAGGCGTTTTGGTTATTTGACGGGAATCAATTTGATTCCCAGCCAAATACCGATTATAAAAATCATAAAAATGGCGCTCTTCGATGGCGAGCGGCCCTTGACCCAATAGATGTAGCATATATTAATAGCGGTTCGCCGCCGCGGGTGTAAAACGCTTAATTTATTTGCTGGCTCTCCAAGCACTACGACCAAACCACCTCACGATTTGGTACATGATATAGTGCCTAACAAAGCCCTTGGGGTCTACCTTATTGGCGAAATACAAAAACTGTTGGTCTGCAAAATAACGAGCCTGTTTTTCGCCCAATTCCTTTTCCCTTAACTGCAAATCATACAAATAATCATGGACCAACGCCGCACGATTATACTTGCCTATCGGCGGGAAAAAGCTCCATAATATCCAAGGAACGCTAGCGAAATCGGTCACATAGCCAGCGCTTATTTTGATTGTCGTACCGTCGCTAAGCGTTTCCTCAAATGGTTCGTAAAGCTCCCACCAATCACTCTTGTCAGTCGGAGCCTCACGATATTGAACTACAATCTTACTGTACATTGGTTACCGCTAGTCTAAAGTCAGTCAAGCTACCTTCAAAGGCAAATCCCTGTAAGGCATTATTAATGGCCGTTAGCCCTTCCATCGTTTTGTTGGCTCTATAGCTTTCAATCAACAAATACAACTCAAACGGAATGATTTTTGAACCCGTATCAAAAAGTACAGGTGTACCAAAACTCACAATAGATTCTTCAAGAACAGGCTTATTATACTTCATAATCGGATTACCCTCAGCATCCAAGCTCGGCACCATTTTGATATACTTCTCCGCCAAAATCTCATAAGAGATTTCACAAACATTCGTCCCATCCGTTACAAACAAATCTCTTAAAAGCGTGTAACGCATCGTGGTTGGTATTACTGTTACCTTATAAGGAACAGCAATATTAATTGAGGCACTTTTCATAATGTTTCTATTTTTAAGCTTAAAATACAGGTGTAATCGCATATGATAACGTCTTACCAATGGGTGCAGTAAACGTTAAAGGGTTGTCGGTATTAGCCGTACATGTACTCGCTGGCGTAGTGGTAATGGTTGTTACTCCCGAGCTGTCCAATACTTCAAACGTGAAATCAAAAGGGAAACGAACATTTCTCGTGATACTAGCTCCCGTGCCATCCACCGCAAAGGTAGATTTCCCCAAACTTCTGAGTATCGCTTCTGGCGAAACATAAGCCCCACGACCCAAATCACCGTTAGATGGTGCCTGACCCGCATCCTTTCCAAGTTTTGTGCTAGGCGTCGATAAATACTGAAGTTCGGTATTGGTTAAACGTTCACCCCAAATACAAATCTGTTTCACAGGTGCATTGGGCGAAGTATCCGACCCAATTCTTAGTTCGTTTAGTGCAGGTATCACCACCGCATTATCATCCGCCGAAGCCACACCATTCACATATACTTTTGCATCATTATTGGCAAAAGCATAAGCCATTAGTACCGAGTTGGTAGCAGGCACAATATTAGCAGAGTTCTGAGTAACGCCATCATACATAACAAAGCCCTCAACACTACCATTCGTATTGGCAATTACACCGATTCTATTAGCCCCACCAGCAGTTGCAACACCTTGCAACATCGCATATTTACCATTACCCGTAGCTACTTTTCCTTTGGCAGCACTTACAAAAATTGTCCCTTTGTTAATGGCTCCAAAAAGTTGACTGAACTGCGTTCCTGCAATCACAATCATATCTTGCTCTCTGGTTACAGTAGTAGCCGCTGTAGGAATATACGAAGTCGCATCAGCTCCCTTTGCTAATTGTGGACCATAGATATAGATATTCTGCGAAGCACTAGCAGTATGCGCACCCGTAACAGGTATAATCAGTGTATTTAAAGTAAAAGAAGCACTAGAAGTAAACGAAAGCTCACATCTATACCAACCATTTGGGTACAATGTCATGGCCGAGCTTACAAACGTAAAGCCTGCACCATAAGTAGTCCCTGCTAACCTTGTTCCAAGATTTAAGTTATAAGTTACGGTTACACCGCCTCCAGTAGAAGAAACTTGCATTTTAAAAGCTGTTCCTATGGTACCAGCTTTTGCCCAAACTGAAAAGGTGTGTGTAGTGGCATCCGTAATGGTAACGCCTTGCGTAAGAGCAGATTCAGTAGCAACAGCATTATCCGTTACAAGACTAGCTTCAGCTAACGTTCCATTAGGTCCAATGGTATCACTTGCACTAATTGCCAACGATATTTTTCCCCAAGCAGCATTTGAACAGTCGGTGGAATATCTTAGCAAATTTGTTCTGCTTTCTTCTAGCAACAGCCCCAAACATTCGCCAGTTAGCGGGTCAAAGGTAAAGCGAGGCTTGTTAGCCTGTACAGTTTTTACAAAGCCATTTCGGTCAATGTAAGTCCCCACACTGTTTCTAGTAAAAGAAAAGGCAGGGTCAAGGAATCTACCATTGGCAAAGTCTAAATTCAAAATAGGTCTAAGAGCAGGTCGTCCAAACCCACCTGCCAAAGCATCAAAACTGGCTTTATTGTCATTGACTACCTTACCGAGCGTATTGGCTGGATAATCCGTTTTGGCTGCATTGTGCGTTAGCTCTCCAGAATCGTAGGCATGCAATAAATTAGGGTCTATCGTTGCTGGGAAATACGAACCTAGCGCATTTGAATATTCCGTCGTCAGAAAAACCCTAAGCTCAGGTTGGTTCGTATAAATTGAAAGCAAAGTTTCTTGAGACAAATTATTGCTCAAAACTGTGCCATTCAGTGCATTATTGCTCTGTACGGCTATTTTTCCATTGTATGCGGGGTCTACCCGAATTACCACTGCCATTTGTATATAAAATTATAAGGTGACTAAAACTGAATTAATCAAAAACACATTCACCGATTCGGCATAGAACGACGGCTCTTTAGATAACCTCCCAAACTTGATATTCACCGTACTGGTCCCAACATTCAAGCTACACGCCAACAGTCTCAGCGGTTGTCTGACCGTTCCCAGTACCTTGGTTACACCGTTACGGTCGGTCGATAGCCCAATAAAAGTTTTCCCTCGCATACTATTAATCGAAAGCGTACGATTCGCAAAATCTTTCGGTACATTCAATTCTACCACCGTTTGCCACGCATCGCCCTGTTCAGATGGCACCAAGTCTTCATTATAAAACCCCACCCCTTCAAACTTCATATCCACCACCTTTGGATTCAGCAGAACAATTCCACCAGTCGGCACACTCCAGTTAGCAAGCTTCGGGTTAATTTCCTTCACATCCGAAACACCAATAAGCCTGAACTTCCTAAGCCCAGACGCATTGCTTTTACCTTCTATCGATTCGGTGCCAACTACAGTATTCATTCGCCAAATCTATGATGGTTTTCTGCTTTTTGGTAGGATAGAAAAACCATGCAATTATTACACAAAAAGCCCTCATACACATTGTATAAGGGCTTTTTAAGGTAATTAGAATGCCAAAAATTGAATGAATAACTACGATATTCATTGAATACCTCAAAAAGTTGATGAATAGTACCCCAACTTTTTTTCTATTTTTTTACGCTGATACGTCTGATGATTCCGCCACATTTGGCGTAACCGCTCTGCTATCTTTCCATCATCGTCAATATCATACTTTACCATAAAATTATCAACGGCGTTATAGTCGCTAACGCCCAGCTCTACGAAAGCTTCACAGTGTGCCAAGAATACCTCTCTAAAATGATACTCCAAGGCCTGTACAAAAAGCTGGACTTTTACAGGATGTAAGAAATGATTTTTCAGCGAATCGGGTAACAGAATCGTAACACAGCTCTTTTCTTCCATATCAGCAATTTTCGGTAAGCTATGTACATAACCTACCTTCTGACAAGCCAGCTCGGTCAATTTTCCGAGAAACGAGCGCCTTGTAAGGTCAATAATAGCAGTGTCGTCCCCATATCTACTAATTACGAATTTCCGCACATGCGGTTCTTTGATAGATATTCTGGTTTTAATCATTGTTGAAATTGTTTATTTGTATTATTCTAATAATTTGCCTGTGGTTGGTGACATTCCGACGAAAACGAAACGCTAGGGTAACTTTTCATTTTCTGTGTCAAATGGCTGTATTCTTGTAACCATGTATAAATATCTGATTGTCAGTATTTTAACTCAATTTAATAAGGTGTTTTCTATTTTCCAAATTTGTAACCAAATTGTAACCAAAGCAAAAATTTAAAAGCTGCCTTATTTAGTTACAACTTTTTTGTAACCATACTACAACTTTTAAAAAAATAATTGTAACTAATAATAGATAGATAAGTTGCTGATATACAGATTGTTGAAATTTTAAAAAATCCTTCGGTTACAGGGTTACAGAGTTTCTTCAAAATCTACTATCCTTACTAAGAGAATCGAAAAGAGGGCAAAACCCGCCCACCAAAATAAAAAAAGAAGGAAAAAGAAGCGGCTGTGTTTTTGTATGATTTTTAGGCTTTTGTTCCCATAGATTATATAGAGTACTCATGATGTAAAAACGCATAGACCCCACTATGCGAAAAGCCCTGCACTTGTATAAGGCAGGGCTTCTGTAATACGACTTTCCAAGTCGTTACTCGTTAAGATATGATTTATAAGGTTCCTCCGAACTAAAATGAATCAAGCTTCGTGCCTCTACAAGCTCGTGAAATAGGTTGAAGGCTAAATACTTGCTCTTGTCCTTCCCAACCTCCCAGAAGTCCACATAATACGCCTGTGGTTTCTCCAGAAAGTCAATGCCTATCAGCAAAAATTTACGATTACCGGTGACATCTTGCCACCATGTATTTCGTCGATATTTTTCATGTGGTTTTTCCATTGTTTTTCTGGTTACGGTGTTTTCCTGAATTTTGATGACCAGCCCACTTTTGTGGCGTGTTAAACTCACGGCCACAACAAACCTTTGTTTTAAACACATACTTTTCCGTATGCTCCTTTTCAAGGGGTTTGTATACTGGCTCAGCGTTGAGCTGTCCAAGCTCTATTTTAATGGCCCTCACTATTGCTTCGGCTTGGGTCAGCATCAACAGGAGCAACGACTTACGGGGTAATTTCGGGTCACATAATTGGCTAAAGTATTTCTGAAATACTTCAAGCCTAGTTGGTAAATCAGTCATGTTACTTTTTTAGTATATTAAAAATTGCATGTTCCAATTCTGGTAATGTTTTTTTTCCGTAGGTGACATAAAATTTTGTATCATCATAAATCATCCAAAACTTGGCTGTATATTTAGTCTTACCGAATATCTCGTAACATTCAACATTATTTTCCCACATATTAGTTGTATCATTCAACTTCTCTAAGAACTCATCATTAAATTTGACTTTTTCCATTTGTTGTTCATTATTGTTTAAAAGGGTAAATCTTGTTTTTCAGGTTCTTCAAGGCCTTTCGTGCTAATTTTAGTCTCTGGCGATTGAATATAAAAATGTTCAATACTCTGCGGTTTAGGTAGCTCCGTTTCTATCCACGATTTCGTCTTATTATCAAAAACCTCCCTGGTCTTACACTTGATATTAATACGACCATCTTCCTGAATATGCTTGGCTTCTTTGGGGTTTAAAATCCAGCCTTTCATTCTGCAATAGAGGGCAACTTTGTCTTTAAAACCATTGGTAGTAATATCTACATTCACTTCCATTTTGTAGCTCTCAAACATCTTATAACGGGGTACATAAGCGTTCAAAGTCTCGTTGTCTTCACTAAAATACAAATTGGCCCACGGTATAAAGTTGGGTCCTAGTTTAGATTTATAGGTGTTTATCATCAGCTCTTTCATCGGTGGCTCTACCTTACCAAACTTCAAATAGACCTGAATACACTGAGCTGCGAAGTTTAAAAACGCTATCCATTCTTCTTTCGTAAAATCTTGAAAAAGGTTCTTTCCAAACTCGTCAATGGGGCGTCGTACTTCCCGATATTCTCCCGAAGCATTGTAGTGGTAATAGTCTGAAAATGCCAAAAACCATAGACGTCTCAGCGTACTGTCGTCACTCTCTACAGGTGGGAAGTTGCTAGAGATATGAATCTTAGGCATATCCTTAAACATCAAATTGAACGACTTCGTACCCTTCGGGTTTACCTTCATAAAGGTAGTAATTACTGCAAAGAAGAAAGAGAAATCCAAGTACTTCTGACCATCATCAACCAACAAATAATCCGTATGCTCCGTGACGTTCTCAAATATGTGACGGTTCTTTGTCAGCTCTTTGTCTCGGCCATCCAGTACCTCATATTGCATCATGTTAAAGAAACTCTTACCAAAAACAGATTTACCAGTACCACCCTGCGACTTATCCGAATCTCTCATGATATAATCCATACTCCAGATACAATACGTATTTGCTTCATCTTTATAGCGGTGGAGCAGATAGCCCATTGCTGACATTTTAGCCACTAAGTGCAGCTGTTGTTCTTTCTGTTCATCTTCTTTCAACAGTGGACCTTTAATGTCATATTTGTGGACTAGTCGGTATTGCTCTTTGTCTTCAGACGATTTATCCAACCTATCCTCCAGTTCAGTCCGCCAGTGAACCCGAGAGGTATTAATCAAGAAATTGAAAAACGGATTATCGTCTTTCAATACATCAATTAGGTATTCACCCAGCTCGTTTTTCTCGATGCGAAAATAAGGATCGCTAATTTCGATATCCACCGCCTGTTCCTTTGCTCTTTCATCCAAATATTTAGGCGCTATTACTTCATGCTCCCAAACAAACGTATCTGCTTTATTGGCTTTTACCGTTTCAATTTTGTTTTCAGATACCGTCCAAACTTCATTTTTAAAGAATAGTTTCTGTGAGAAACGGTCATAATCTTTAAAGTCCAAACTCCATCGAGGCAAACGCTCCAATGTGTTTTCTGTCAGGTCTTTCGAACGAATAAAGGCATCAATCAAATCAGACTCAGCATGACGGCTCTCTAAAAAGCCATCAATAAATTCCTTCATTTCATTAGCTTTGATAGAAGTAACGATATTGTTTGTTATCCTCACGAAGTCCGTTCCTCCAGCATTATTCTTTAGCTGCACAAAGCCATTCCGGTGCAAGAAATTCAGCATCAATTTTGGTTTAGGCGTATATTTCAAAATGGCTTTCCCTTCAAAATACTTTGGGTTACCTTTGGCGTCTAATGCTGGCGCCGCATTCCAAAAACGTAGTGGGTATGAAATCTTAATAAGGTTGCTAAAGTCATGCTCCCCGTAGTGATTCAAATAATCACGAACATCCTTACTGTATTTGGGTTTACCATCTTGGTCAAACTTTCCAGTTTTCAAGTTCGCCAATGACTCAGGCAGATAAATCGTATAAAGGTCTAGGTGATAACTAGCCAACTCAAACGCTTTTTTCTTACCCGTGGCGTCGATATCAGGAAGGTTATAAACCCTATGAGCCCAAAACGTTAAATTGTGCATCGGGATAGACCAGGGATGCACAGTTTCACTATTAAACCAAACCACCTCATAACCGAGTGCTGCCACATTCAAAGCATCCGAACCGCCAGTGCAAATAATGATTTCCGAAAGCTTTCGTTTCTGCTCATCTTCCATCATTTGGGCCTCATTAAACTTTCTCAGGATACGGTCTTTACCAAACATATAATCCTTTGGCTTTTGTCCATAGCTCGCAAATCGGTTGGCAGCATCTTTGGCAAAAGGTTCATAAAACTTTTGCCAGCTCCCTTCATTAAACATATAAATCGGGTACCCTTCAGTACTCGAAAATGTATGTACAACTTTCTCTCCAGTGGCTTTCAGTTTCCCTACCAAACTAGAACTTTCTAATACATGTAGATTATACCGTTCAATCAATTTACAAGCATTGATATACGCCACTTCGTCGTCTTCTCCCTGTTGCAGATGGCTCCAAACGTGTTTACTAAAGAGCGTCTTTAAATCGCTCATTAATGGCTTTTCCTTATAAGTCCATGTACGTGTTCCAATTACCTCGTCTTCAGTAGCAGGTCGTACCCTATATTCTGGCTTTGCTTTGGTTGTTACCTCGCTAAAAGTTTTACCCGAAATATTAAAAGTTTGCTCAATCCATCTGCACGCACCTCGAAAGTCAACGTTCAATTCCTTCATTACCAAGTCGATAGGACTATACGACCTATCGCCAAAATCGGTAACATACCAGGCATTCTTATTAGGATTGAGATACAGAGAACTGGAGGCACTTCGTTCGTCTCTGATTTTGAATTTAAACTGTTTATCCCTGCTCGCTTTTTCAGCGTCAGGGAACAACATTACGATAATATCCAACCCACTGTTGGTATGCTTATAGTACTCTTCTACTGTGATATAACTCATTTGAATGGGGCTGGTAAGTCTGTGGTTCTTGTTATTGAGATAGATGTATAAGGCACTTATTTTGCTTTGATTTTGGTACTTAAACGGGCTATTACTTTGTTTCGACTACTATACTTTCTCTTGAGTCCACCGAGAACAATAAATCATGCTCCAGCTTTACTTCGTCTAAAACTTTTTGAGTTATACCCGTTATAAGCCCTAAATGATGGCTCTTTTGAATAGGGTCTTTATCCGTAGTAGTTTCAATAATAAAGGTTAACGTATCGATAAACCCCTCTAAATCACGGGTAAGGAAAACCAAATAATTCATTCGCTCCTTTAGTTTAGGTAGGTGAGCCGAATATTCGCTATCCATTAAATACAATCTCAATACTTCGTCAAATTTCATGTTAGTTTAGTTTTTGTTTACGATTATCTAGTTCATTATTAGCCATTTCCAATCCCTTTGTCCAAACGGGTATCATGTGGTTTGATGCAAACCTATTATTTTGAATAGTCGCTTTAACTAGTTTAATATAGTCCATAATTTGTACCTGAGTCATCTTCTTAAGCACATCCTCAAATGCTGGTCTTTTTTGCTCATCCATAAAAAACAGCGATTAGTATTAACAATATCCAAAAACCAAAATAACCTGCGATAAATACTTTTACCACCGATTCAAAGTCCTTAAAACTCCTCTCAAAAATGCTGGGAGGTTTGGGGGTGTTCAAACAAATCTGTCTGTTAACTTCAAGCAGAGTAGAAAGCTCCTCGAAATATTGCCTTCCACAACACTGGTTTGGTAGGATATTAGTTAAGATATCCAAACACACACTTTTTCCTTTCTCAAGCACATTAATGGCCTCACTGCATTCAGCGTCCGACCATTCTAAATGTTTGTTTTCCTGAATTTCTTCAAGAATCCTTCTAGGTGATTTAGGTCTTTTCATTTGAGTAAATGATAAAAAATAATAACAGTTAGAATTAAAAACAGCGTAATCAGGAGGTCTAAAAGACCCTCTTGAAAGTAGGTAGGTAGAGACCAAAACCATTGCATTAGGTTAGAAATTTTCATGAGATTTAAAATTTATATGGTTGAACTTTAGTTGAATTTTTTAAATATCCAGGGCCACAAAGCAGCCCCGGAATATGATTACATCTACACACTTAACAAACCAAGTATTTGGGGCAAATACCAACTGATAAAACACCGCCAAAATACCCAACAGTACTACATTTATACTTTTCAGGAAGTTGATTCAAAACGCTTTCTAACGCTACGTTGGCATTAAAATCTAAAGCCCAAACATCATTTTGAAATTGCATAATTCTTACTTTCGAGCTCGTTACGGCTCTAGCAAATTGTCTAATCGTCATGTTCATTATTGTAAAGGGATTTTTATTTTGGGATATTAATTTTTACTCTCTTTAATACGTTAGCAGCTCTATTTTCCCTTACTGCTTTTTCAGCTTGATAGTCATCAATGATTTTTTCCCAGAGTGTTAGAATTGTTTCATCCTTTGAACGGCCTTGGTGTACATTTTGCATCAAAGTAGCCCCTTCCAGCGAATCATACTCAGGAGCAATTGCTATTAATCGTTTTCGCCAATCAGCAGGTAATTGGGGCTTTAATAAAGTCCATTTACCGTTAGATAAGTTTTGACGTTTTCGTGGGGTTGTTAATTGGCTTGCCATCCTTTTTTTATTAGATTTACAATGTAATAAGTATATGTATTTATTACAGTGTAATATTAGTATATTACTTCTAATTTATGAAGTAACTACATTTAAAATTTATACAATAAATTATAATTTAGAATGATTCCAAATAGACATTTCGGGGAAGCCTTAAAGAAATATATAGAAATCAATAGTATTACAGCCTCTAAAATCGCTGATAAGCTTGGAATGACTCCAACAGGATTCTTTGCTTATTATAAAGCGAAAAATCCAAGACCTGAGACTGTGGAAAAGATTTTAAAAGCTTTGGATATTAGTTTGGAAGATTTATTTAAGGATAAAAAAGAAGTAAACAATGAGGAAGACTATAAAGCTAAATATGAAGCAGAATTAAAGAAAAATACCGAATTACAAGATTTATTAATAAAGTACCAGCAGCAGGAAATAGAGGCCTTAAAACAACAAAAGGCAAATAGGGGGGAAACCCCCGTTTCAGAAGCTAATGCATCTAATTAAGAATTTCATGTTTTACAATACTCGCAATTAAGAATTAAATATCCTATTCATTTATTAAAACCACATTACACATTGAAAAAATATATATTTATCAGTTTCCTATCTATGTTTTGTCAAATTGCTTGCCAGACTAATTCTACATCTGAAAGCAAACAAAGCACAACAGAAAAGACTCCTAAAGAGATAGAAATTAATAAAAACGAGATTCAAATCAAGAAAACAGATTTTAAAGATTGGCCATTTACTGTCGCTGAAGGTCGCCTTTGGTGTGATGATGGCAAGATTTTATTCTCAGCTGAAGGAACGCTTTACGGGATTAATGGAGCTGGGGCAACATTTGCTAAATCGGAGGGAGGTCATGACCTCAAAGAGATTTGGGCAATAGATTTAAAGCAGAAAAAAGAACTTTTAGCGCTCGGACTAACAGATAAACAGTCTGACGCATATATGGATATTTCTCCAATTTTAGAAAAGGGGAAATCCCTTTGCCAGTGATGGCACTAAAATCACAATAAATCTAAAATGGCACTAAAAAAGAGCCAGATGTCAGTATAAAAAAATCAAAAAACACTTAAAAACGGCTATTTAGGGCATTTTCTGAAAAGAGCGAGAAGTAATGGTTCTTGTGGTTTTGTTTCAGAAGGAAAGCCCTCAGACTATGTCAGAGGGCTTTTTATGCATATTTGAGCCCATAGACACCACTCAAATGCACAGTAAAGAGGCAGTTAGATTTCCTTAAATTTTGTATGGGTATATAGATGTATTACAATACTTGTAGTGTATTATACTGCTTCTATTCTCCACAATAATGGAACTAGGTTCTTTAACTCCCTTTTATAAGAAATATTCAATATCTTTGTGAACCACAAGTTTGGTTTCTTGTGGTTTTGTTTTGTTATAAGAAAGCCCTCAGATGTTATTTGGGGGCTTTTTACAGTTTTTTGAGCCATCAAAGGCTCAGTCAATGGCAGTTAGAAAAAAATAGTACTACTTACATAAGTTATATCGTAACTCCTGAGCCATTAGAAATAATTATCAATGCCTAAAAACCTCCTCTCTTACATGGCTAATTTATCCTTAGCTTCAACGAAAGAAGAATCTATTTTGGATAATTAAGAAACAATGGGCTGACAATTAAGGCGAAAACGATGGTGTTTTCTTCTACATAATTCATTAATATAGAACAATAGGTCATTCAATACCAACTTAGGGTAAGGAAAAAAAAGTGAAGGGTAGGACAAAAAAAGTCTATCACAAAACTGTAATAGACTTTTTAAAGTTGGTAGGATATCAATTAATCAAACAAATTATAGCTATCATCCTTATTCTCAATAGCCACCTACACATTTGCTGCTACTCATTATACGTAATCGCTTGAGATACCGTTAGGCAAATATACGTATTGATGTGCATTTGTCGGCCTACCTGAGTAGCCCAAGCATTGTAGTCCGCTTCGCTTTTCCCCGTTAATTGGATATAGCGTTCCATGTTCTTACGAACCTTCGACTGTTCCTTTACTGCTGCCGTTTGGATGTTCATTATTGTGTTGATTTACAGTTGATTAATTGTTTTTTGATACTGTAAATTTCTCTCAACAGAACGGATAACAGAAAAAAAAATCCTGCTGATATGGCAGGATTAGGCAGTTATTTTGGCAATTTGAATTAAGTATACATAAATTTCCATTCTTCAGAAGAATCATTATTATCCCAGCCACCTAGGCAAACTCTTCCTAATATATTTGATGAATATATCGAACTATCCCAATATCTATTTTTACCTTCTCCTTTACCTTGAATATTTGCAGCTTCAAAAAAACTTGAAATCGGTTTTAAAGAAGGATATTCTCGTGATAGTTTACATAATAGTCTTGTAATTAATACAGCCAAGGGATTAAAGTAGGGTACTTGATTTTTTAATAAACTACTAAAACACAAATAGCTTGAAACAGCAGACCCATTTTTCCCATAAATTGGAATGTACTCATCAAAGTTGGGAACAAATCTTGGTCCAAAAAAAGTAGTCTTACAAATGCTCCATGTAGTTAAATCTGCAATGCAAATCAAGTCAGGAGCAAATTTAGGATGTTTAATCTTAGCCTTATCCATCGTTTCAATATACGAGGTTACATTTTCAATGGGTTTAGATGAAGGATTCTTCCATGAATGTGAATGACACAATAACCCATATAATATTGATGAATGAAGTTCTTTATATGGAGAGCCTACTTTAGGAAAAGTAAGATTTTTAATTTCCACAGAACTCTCAAAGAATTCTTTAATATGTGTGGCTTTCAAGGTTAATTTACATTCAAATGCGGCTAATACTCCAGTAGCTAGGTATAATTTCGTATTTATTAAACCCTCTGGATATTCTGGTCTTAAAACTATTACATCAATCTGTGGACTTGCTTTCCCTTTTGTATTTAAGATTCTACCTTTGGTTACTATTTTAAATGTACTTGGTAACCATTTTGAAAGAAGCTCTTTCCAATTTTCTTCACCTTGATCGCCAGCAGTGCCTGGGTCTTCTGTCGCTCTTCGTTGAATTCTTCTGTATTCATTTTCAATATTCTGACTTGTTGAGGTAAAAAATTCAATTAAATCCTCATTTGGATTATTGTCTGAAAAAAAAGTTGTTATGCTCATTATTGTATTTTTTTCTCTAAAACGGCAATCTCAAGCTTTTTTGAAACTCATGAGCCTTGCCCTGATTTTTTCTCAAGGTAATAATTTCTTTCCCAAAAATTTGCTGTAAATACTCAAAATCTTTTTGTTCTGCTTCAATATTTCTAAACTCAGCCAAACCCCCACGGTTCACAAACGTATCTTTCTGGGCAAAGTAAAAGCGAGTATCTTTCCAGCCACCATCGCTACTCATTATACGTAATCGCTTGAGATACCATTCGCCATAGCTTACGCATTGATATGCATTTGACGGTCTACTGCTGTCGTTTGATTATCTATTATTGAGTTGATTAATTGTTTTTGATACAGTGAATTTTTACCAATAGAACTGATGAGAGAGAAAAAAATGCTGATATGGAAGGATTAAGCAGTTATTTGGCAATAGTTTTTAATGAATCAACATACTCTACCATTTCCATTCTAGCATTGTATGCAGAAAGAAACAATTTATTTAGTATAGTGTGCTCATCTGCTGAAAAAAAGATATTTTTTAAATAATAATCTTGATAATTATACCATTCTTCTAGTTTTTTAAAGTAGATTTCCAACTTACTAACTACTATGGGATTCCCTTTATTAACAATCTCTAATAAATCTTCTTCTGTTAATCCCAAAAGATATTGGGATAAATTTTGACTATGCATAGCATAAATAAGTGCTGCTAACCGATATTCAGATGGCTGGAACATGTTTTGAGAATTTAGAATGTATGAGATATAATCGAATCTTATCAAGGAAGTCTTGCTGAGATGACAAGACTTAGCAATTATTGCGGAGTGTAGTATTAGTGAGGGGTATTATTGTATTAATCTGTATAGCCGAAAACATCCTAAATTGTTTTCTAAAATAATTAAATTAATTTCTAGGCGTGATGGTTAAATCTACTAAAAATAAATTTCAGTACATGCAATTCCTTCATAAATATTTTGGCGTTTAACATATCCTGACCGTGATTGTGTTATTGGGGGCATTTTATATTTTTGAGCCATTATGTGCTCAAGCAACGATAGTTAGAATTTTTTAAGATGATTTTTTTGTATAAAAAGATTTTTGCTGACACAACTAGCGTAAGTTAGCTTATCAAGCGTGGTCAACTTGACTCAATTCATTTACCATATTATTTTCATTATTCAACTCGACAATTATTCGCTCTACCAAACCTGTTAATAAACCTAAATGGTGCGCTTTATTTTCATCATTTTCAGTTTGATTAATAATCAACATATGTAACTCTTTCAAATAGTTTTTCAGATCTTTAATATATAAATCTATTATATACAATCTATGACTGGCAGGAATGTCCTGACTAGTATAACTATCGTTTGAAATATATTTTCTTAAAAGAACTTCTAATTCCATTTTTTTAAACGTTTAATTGATAATTCATGCCTCAAAAACTATTACGATGATTATAAGGCATATTAAAAGGAGTAAACCTACCAAAAGAGTATAACTATCTTGTCGGAAGTCCTCCACTTCTATTCCAAGCTATACTTAGCCATCTTTGGTACTTTTATGAGGTTAGTATGTTGCTCAACTTGTACTAATTGCTTCTCAAACTGGGGTATTTCATTATCATTTGTCAACATATAATAATGAGAGACTTTTTAGGTAATGTTAATTCTAATAAATTTGGTAAAATATTAACATCGTCGGGAGATTGAAAGTAAGCCAGTATATTACCACTCAACCATAAAAATTATCAAGATGAATTTTGTTGCAATTGATTTTGAAACCGCTAATAATTTTAAAGGAAGTGCTTGTGCTTTGGGACTTGTAAGGGTTGAAAATGGAAATATCGTCGAGAGAAAGGAATGGATGATAAAACCTACTCCCTTTGAAATGGGCTTTTACCAGAATCAAGTCCACAAAATTGAATTGAAGGATTTAGTAGATAAGCCAACTTTTAAGGAGATTTGGCATGAACTGAAACCTCTTTTGGATAATCAATTAGTCATTGCACACAATGCAAGTTTTGATTTTGGTGTATTAAATAGCGTCTGCTCGCATTATAATATACAAACTGCTCAGTTTACGCCCATGTGCTCGATTGCCTTATCAAGAATGGCTTGGCAGGGAGAAATAGGTTATGGATTGAGTTATTTGGTAGCCTCTAAACTTGAAAATTATACATTCAATCATCATAATGCTTTAGAGGATGCGGAAGCATGCGCTCATTTAGTCCTTAAAGTGTTGGATGAGTTGTCGTTAGCAAGTATCGAAGAAATATACCAATTCAAGGCTAATAATCAGGCTAAAAAGCGTTCCACTGGAGTTTCAAAGAAAAAGAAAACCCTTGAAATAGCTATTAATGAGAGCCACTCCAATGCTTTTAATGGCAAAGAGGTAGTGTTTACTGGAACGTTAGAGTATTTTGTAAGAAAAGATGCCCAAGCCTTGATAAAAAGGCTAGGAGGGAGCTGCTCAAGTGGTGTAAGCAATAGAACGAATTATGTTGTAATAGGTCAATCTGATGTTTATAGAGTAAGCCAAGGATATAAATCTTCAAAAATTAGTATGGCTGAACAATTAGTTGCTATAGGGTATAAAATTAAAATAATCACCGAGAATGAATTTATAGAAATGTTGTCAGCTTAATAAGGGAGGAAAAAAGGAAATTTAGCTCAAAAAAACCCCTTCTCTGATGGAGAAGAGGTTGGGGATGAGGTTGATATATCTATACCTAATAAATTACTTAGCTACATTAGCACGGATGATATTCAATGCACCACCTGCTTTAAACCATTCAATTTGTTGATCATTATAAGAATGGTTTACTACAATAGTATCAGTTGAACCGTCACTATGGTTTAAAACAACTTGCAATGGCTTACCAGGAGCAAATGAAGTTAAACCAAGCACATTGATTGTATCATCTTCTTGAATCAAATCGTAGTCTGCTTCATTCGCAAATGTAATTGCCAACATACCTTGTTTTTTCAAGTTAGTTTCATGAATACGAGCAAAAGATTTTACTAATACCACACGAACACCTAAGTGACGAGGCTCCATCGCAGCGTGCTCACGTGAAGAACCTTCTCCATAGTTTGAGTCACCCACCACGATTGTTCCGATACCAGCCGCTTTATAAGCACGTTGTGTTGCAGGAACTGGTCCATATACGCCTGTCAATTGGTTTTTAACGTTGTCTGTCTTCTCGTTAGCGAAGTTCAATGCCCCAATCAACATATTGTTGGAGATATTATCTAAGTGTCCACGATATTTCAACCAAGGACCAGCCATAGAAATATGGTCAGTAGTACACTTTCCTTTTGCTTTAATCAATAATTTCAACCCAAATAAGTCAGTACCTTCCCAAGCTGCAAATGGGTCTAATAATTGAAGACGATCAGATGTTGGAGAAACTTTCACTTGTACAGCAGAACCATCTTCAGCAGGAGCTTGATAACCAGCATCTTCTACTGCAAATCCTTTTGTTGGTAATTCATCACCTGATGGTGCATCTAATTTTACTAATTCTCCGGCTTCGTTTGTTAAGAAATCTGTGAGCGGGTTGAACGTCAAATCCCCAGCGATTGCCAAAGCCGTTACTAATTCAGGAGAACCAACGAAGGCGTACGTATTAGGGTTACCATCAGCACGTTTTGCGAAGTTACGGTTGAATGAGTGAACGATGGTGTTTTTCTCCGCTTTTTCAGCACCTGCACGAGCCCACTGACCAATACATGGACCACAAGCATTAGAGAATACTTTACCTCCGATTTGATGGAAAGTATCAATAAATCCATCACGTTCGATTGTATAACGTACTAATTCAGAACCCGGTGTGATAGTATATTCTGATTTCGTTTTTAAGCCTTTAGCAGCTACTTGTTTTGCTAAAGATGCTGCACGCGAAATATCTTCGTAAGATGAGTTCGTACATGAACCAATCAAACCTACTTCTATTTTAGTTGGCCAGCCGTTTTTCTCTGCTAATTCTTTCATTTTAGAGATAGGCGTTGCTAAATCTGGTGTGAAAGGACCGTTCAAATGTGGTTCTAATGTATCTAAGTCGATTTCGATAACTTGGTCGAAATAAGAAGCTGGGTCAGCATATACTTCTGGGTCAGCAGTCAAATGTTCTTTAATAGCATCGGCCAAAGCAGCTACCTCAGCACGCCCTGTAGAAGCTAAATAACGAGCCATCGATTCGTCATAACCGAAAGTAGAAGTAGTTGCACCAATTTCAGCACCCATGTTGGCGATAGTACCTTTTCCCGTACATGACATTGAAGTAACACCTTCGCCAAAATATTCAACGACACAGCCAGTACCACCTTTTACAGTAAGGATACCTGCTACTTTTAAGATGACGTCTTTTGGAGCAGTCCAACCGTTTAATTTACCAGTTAATTTAACACCAATAAGTTTAGGGAATTTCAACTCCCAAGCTAAACCAGCCATCACGTCGCAAGCATCAGCACCACCCACACCAATGGCAATCATACCTAACCCACCAGCATTTACTGTATGAGAGTCAGTTCCAATCATCATACCACCTGGGAAAGCATAGTTTTCTAATACTACTTGGTGAATAATACCTGCACCTGGTTTCCAGAAACCTAAGCCATATTTATCTGAAACAGATGAGAGAAAATCGTAAACCTCTTTGTTTTTATCAACCGCAACCGAAAGGTCAATTTTCGATTCTACTTTAGCTTCAATTAAGTGGTCGCAGTGAACTGTAGAAGGAACAGCTACTTTCGGACGACCAGCCTGCATAAATTGTAAAAGAGCCATTTGAGCTGTAGCATCCTGCATCGCGACACGGTCTGGTGCAAAATCAACATAAGAAGCACCTCTCTCAAACGTACTTGTTGGAGTACCTTCCCACAAGTGAGAGTAAAGAATTTTTTCTGTTAAGGTAAGGGGTCTGCCGACAAGTTTACGAGCTGCCTCCACGCGGGCTGGCATACGATCGTAAACTGCTTTAATCATTTCAATGTCAAAAGCCATAATATGTTTTTAGTTAAGAGTTTACGAAATTATAAGATTTAAAGAATAAAGATTTATCCATAAATCTAATTACTATTTTCCATTCTTAATGTATAGGGATAACAAATTTCAGGTATTTTAAGTTCTTTGCAGTCTGTGGGCGTACTTACGTCGTTAAAAATACATTTTTTAATGTTATAAGGTTTTATTGTTAATTGGGATTTAGTAAAAAAATCATGCTTGCCTATTCAATAATAGAATAACATAATTAAAAATAAAACAAAACGAAGAAAATATATGTTAAAATCGGCTATTCGATAAAAAATTTTTAAATCGAAGTTGCTTTTTATAAATTTGTAAGACAACTAATTCACAGAATAACTTAATTTTAATTCTAAGAAGAAGTTTACTGATATAAAAATATATACGTAAAAATACCATAATAACTGTAAATAATACAATATGAATTTTTATAACGATTACCTTAAAGAAATCGAAGAAAGAAAAACGCAAGGACTTCATCCTAAGCCAATTGATAGTGCTGAATTGGTAAGCGAAATCATTGAACAAATTAAAGATTTGGGCAACGAAAACCGTCCTTATTCACTTCAGTTTTTTATTTATAACACTTTGCCAGGAACTACTCCTGCGGCTGGTGTAAAGGCTAAGTTTTTAAAAGAGATTATACTTGGTCAGTCTGTTGTAAAAGAAATTTCGCCTGATTTTGCTTTCGAATTGTTATCACACATGAAAGGTGGTACCTCTATTGAAGTATTATTAGATTTGGCTTTAGGAGATGACGCTGCTATTGCAAAACAGGCAGGTGACGTATTGAAAACGCAAGTTTATTTATACGATTTAGACTTGAGCCGTTTGAAAAATGCCTTCCTAAGTGGCAATACAACAGCAAAGGATATTCTTGAGAGTTATGCTAAAGCAGAATTTTTTACGAAACTTCCAGAAATACCTGAAGAAATTAAAGTCGTTACTTTTATCGCAGGTGAAGGCGATATTTCAACAGATTTACTTTCTCCGGGAAACCAAGCTCATTCACGTTCTGACCGTGAATTGCACGGAAAATGTATGATTTCTCCTGCTGCTCAAGCTGAAATTGAAGCATTGAAAGCACAACACCCAGATAAATCTGTGATGTTAATTGCAGAAAAGGGAACAATGGGTGTAGGTTCATCAAGAATGTCAGGAGTAAATAATGTGGCACTTTGGACAGGCAAGCAAGCAAGCCCTTATGTTCCTTTCGTGAACTTTGCTCCAATTGTAGGTGGTACGAATGGTATTTCTCCGATTTTCCTTACGACAGTTGATGTAACGGGCGGTATCGGGATTGACCTTAAAAACTGGGTTAAAAAAGTAGATGAAGCGGGTAAAATTATTCGTGATGAAAATAACGAGCCGATACTTGAGCAGGTATATTCTGTAGAAACAGGTACTGTCCTTACGATTAATACAAAAACGAAGAAATTATACAATGGCGATATAGAGCTGATTGATATTTCTAAGGCGTTTACTCCTCAAAAAATAGAATTTATCAAAGCAGGAGGTTCTTATGCTATCGTATTTGGTAAAAAAATCCAAACGTTCGCTTCTGAACTTTTAGGCATTGCTATTGCTCCAGTATTTGCTCCTTCAAAAGAAGTTTCTAATGAAGGACAAGGCCTTACAGCAGTAGAAAAAATCTTTAACAGAAATGCAGTAGGTGCTACACCAGGCAAAGTTTTACATGCAGGTTCAGATGTTCGTGTGCTAGTAAATATCGTAGGTTCGCAAGATACTACTGGTTTAATGACAGCCCAAGAATTAGAATCAATGGCTGCAACTACTATTTCTACGACGGTTGATGGTGCTTATCAATCAGGTTGTCATACGGCTTCTGTTTGGGATAAAAAAGCTCAGGCGAACATTCCAAAATTGATGAGGTTCATGAACGACTTTGGTTTGATTACTGCTCGTGACCCTAAAGGTGTTTATCACGCAATGACCGATGTAATTCACAAAGTATTGAATGACATCACGATAGATGACTGGGCAATTATCATTGGTGGTGACTCGCACACTCGTATGTCTAAAGGAGTAGCCTTTGGTGCTGACTCTGGTACAGTGGCGTTGGCACTTGCTACAGGCGAGGCGTCTATGCCAATTCCTGATTCTGTAAAAGTTACTTTTAAAGGTGACATGAAGGAATACATGGATTTCCGTGATGTAGTACATGCTACTCAAGCACAAATGCTTCAACAATTTGGTGGTGAAAACGTGTTCCAAGGTAGAATTATTGAGGTACATATTGGTACACTTACTGCTGACCAAGCCTTTACATTTACAGACTGGTCTGCGGAGATGAAAGCAAAAGCTTCTATCTGTATTTCTGAAGATGCTACTTTAATCGAATCATTGGAGATTGCTAAAAGCAGAATCCAAATCATGATTGACAAGGGCATGGACAACAAAAGCCAAGTGCTTCAGGGATTGATTGATAAGGCTAATAAGAGAATTGCTGAAATTCAATCGGGCGAAAAACCAGCACTTAGACCTGATGCTAACGCTAAATATTATGCTGAGGTAGTAGTTGACTTAGACCTAATCTCTGAACCAATGATTGCTGACCCAGACGTAAACAATGCCGATGTTTCAAAAAGATATACCCATGATACTATCAGACCATTGTCTTACTACGGTGGCGATAAAAAAGTAGATCTTGGATTTATAGGTTCTTGTATGGTTCACAAGGGTGATATGAAAATTTTGGCACAAATGCTTAAAAACATTGAAGCACAAAATGGTAAAGTTGAATTTAAAGCACCACTTGTAGTAGCACCGCCAACTTATAACATTGTTGATGAATTGAAAGCGGAAGGCGACTGGGAAGTATTACAGAAATACTCAGGTTTTGAATTTGATGATAATGCACCTAAAGCAGCCGCACGTACAACATACGAAAAAATGTTATACTTAGAGCGTCCAGGGTGTAACCTATGTATGGGTAACCAAGAAAAGGCTGCAAAAGGTGATACTGTAATGGCAACCTCTACTCGTTTATTCCAAGGTCGAGTTGTGGAAGATACAGATGCTAAAAAAGGCGAATCTTTGCTTTCATCAACACCAGTGGTAGTTCTTTCTACAGTTCTTGGTAGAACTCCTACTATCGAAGAGTATGTAAAAGCAGTTGATGGTATCAATTTGACTAAATTTGCTCCATCACACATCAAGTTGGTGAAATAATAGCATAACATAGATTAAAAAAGCCTGAGCAAACACTCAGGCTTTTTTGTTGTTTATATAAAAGAGAGCGTATTTTGAAGCACTCTAAGATTTATTTCGAAGCTGTTTAAACTTTCCGTTTCTTAGGTGAAAGTATTGTATTTTGGAACAAGCTATGCTAAAAGACTTAGTTTAATCCGAAAGGGAAAGTTAAAACAGCTTCTTCATATAATCTGGCAAATTAATATAGGCTGTTGGCTAATTTCATTTCGGATAAATAATAGAATTACGCAAATTTATTATTGTTATCAAGAAAAATGGACTACATTTTGGAATGAAGTTTATATATTTGGCAAAATATAAAAGTTAGTGGTCTTTTATCAGGCATTTTTTGCCCAATAAGGCATCAAATTAAAAGATTTGGCCTCTAAAGCATAAATATTTTGTAAATAATTTCGATTGTTTACTCCACCAATCAAAATAATTAATGTCGAAAAACTTAGTAATAGTAGAGTCTCCAGCAAAGGCAAAGACCATTGAGGGATATTTAGGAAAAGATTTTACGGTAAAATCCTCGTTCGGTCACGTTAGAGATTTACCTAAAGAAAACGACGCCATCGATATTAAAAATGGTTTCAAGCCTACTTATATAATATCTCCTGAGAAAATTAAAGTTGTCAACGAACTAAAGTCTGCCGCTAAATCTGCTGATGTAGTATGGCTAGCAACCGATGATGACCGTGAGGGAGAGTCCATTTCATGGCATTTAAAAGAAGCCTTGGGGCTAGCGGATAATACGAATAGAATTGTCTTTAGAGAAATCACTAAAAAGGCTATTCAGAATGCTATTCAAAACCCAAGAACCATTGACGTTGATTTAGTGAATGCTCAGCAGGCACGCCGTGTGCTCGATCGTCTGATAGGGTTTGAACTTTCACCCGTGCTATGGTCTAAAGTGAAAAAGGGACTTTCCGCAGGTAGAGTACAATCTGTAGCGGTTAGGATTATTGTAGAACGCGAAAGAGATATTGAAACCTTTGATTCAAAATCTTCTTACAAAATTATCGCACTGTTTCCATTAACAGGAGGGAGAGTTTTACAAGCAGAACTACCCAAAAATTTTGAAACTGAAGAACAAGCAAGGGCGTTTTTGACAAAATGCATAGGAGCAGAGTTCAAGATTAAGAACTTAGAAACAAAACCTGCTAAAAAATCTCCAACGGCACCTTTTACCACTTCTACACTACAACAGGAGGCTTCACGTAAATTAGGATATTCTGTGGCATCAACGATGATGTATGCACAGAAACTATACGAAGCAGGTAAGATTTCTTATATGAGAACAGACTCAACGAGTCTATCAGAAGAAGCAATCGGGAAAGCCAAAGAAGCCATTACAAATGCTTATGGAGTAGATTATGTACAGACCCGACAGTATAAAACCAAGGATGAATCTGCGCAGGAAGCTCACGAAGCTATTCGTCCAACAGATTTTGCTGAAAGTACTGTTTCTGGAGATGCCAAAGAAAGACGCTTGTACGAACTTATTTGGAAGCGTGCCATTGCCTCGCAAATGGCCGATGCCCAATTAGAAAGAACAACTGCTACTGTTGGAATTTCTACCACATCTGAAGAACTAATAGCACAAGGAGAGGTTATTAAATTTGATGGATTCTTGAAAGTATATTTAGAAGGAAAAGATGATGAGGATGATGAAGAAAACTCAAAAATGTTACCTCCTTTAAATATCGGGCAAATCCTGAATTTAGATACGCTAAAAGCTACTGAGCGTTTTTCTCGTCCACCAGCACGTTATACAGAAGCGAGTTTGGTAAAAGCCTTAGAAGATAAAGGTGTGGGTCGTCCTTCTACGTATGCCCCGACTATTTCAACGATTATCAAACGTGAATACGTTGTAAAAGAAGATAGAGAAGGCAAGGAGCGAAACTTTAAAGAGATTATTTTGAAAGAGAACAAAATCTCTGAAAAAGTAAGCAAAGAAACTTTCGGAACTGAAAAAGCTAAACTTTTCCCTACCTCGGTAGGTATGGTAGTGAATGACTTTCTAGTCGAAAATTTCAAGGAAGTAGTAGATTTTAAATTTACTGCCGATATGGAAGATGAATTTGATGAGATTGCCAAAGGTAAAGTAGAGTGGTCGAAAATGATTGATAATTTTTACCAAGGCTTTCACCAAACCATTGAAGATAGTAAAGGCGTTGATAGAAATACAGTAGGTTCAACACGTGATTTGGGTATTGACCCAAAAACAGGGAAGCCTGTTTCGGTAAGATTAGGCAAGTTTGGCCCTTATGTACAATTGGGCGAAGCTAAAACCAAAGATGACGAAAAACCTGTTTATTTCAACCTTAAGAAAGACCAGTTAGTAACAACCATTACTTTAGAGGAGGCTTTGGCATTGATGGAATTGCCAAAACTGCCACGAGAAGTTGGTTTCTTTGAAGATAAGCCTATGGTAATTGGTGCAGGCAAAATGGGCCCTTATATTCGTCATGATGATAAATATACGAGTCTTCCGCCTAGTGAAGACCCATTTACGGTAACAGAAGAAAGAGCCATCGAATTGATTCTGGAAAAGCGTCAGGCAGATGTTGGAAGTGCTATCGGAAGTTTTGAAGGAGAGCCAATCACTACAGGTAAAGGTAGATTTGGTCCTTATGTAAAGCATAATGGCAAATTCTACTCATTAGGAAGAGGGGAGAGCATCGACACAATTACTGGCGAAAGAGCGATTGAGATTATCATTAAAAAACGTGATAGCGAAGCCAATAAATACTTGAAAGAATTCCCTGAAAATGATTCAATCAAAGTAGTGAATGGTATGTATGGCCCATATATCCAGATTGGAAAACGGAATATTAAAATTCCAAAAGATACCAAGCCTGAAGATTTGACCCTGGAAGATTGTATCAAACTAGGCGAAGAAGCACCTGCACCAGCAGCAAGAGGAAAGAAGAAGAGTACAAAGTAGTTGAGTAATGATAAACGTATGTCGTTTAGTTTTGACCAATTACTGATTTGAATTTTTTAAAGAAAGGTTGTCGATTTTTGATTGGCGACCTTTTTTGATTTACAGAAATATACTTTATTTAACAGCAATAACTTATCATGTTTTATTAATTTTACTATATGTATATTCTCAACGATAACGGAAGATTTATTTCTATTTTATCCGACTATGGCTTTAAGGCTACTTTTGGAAATGAAGCTGATACCACTTTTCTTAAAAAAGCACTCCAAGCCTTAATAAATTCACCTTGTGCTATTAAAACGGTCGAATTTGTTAAAAATGAAATGGCAGCTATTACTATTGACAGTAGAAGCGGAATTTATGATATTGCTTGTGTAGATGAAAATGAGAATCATTTTATTGTAGAAATGCAATTGAGTGAATACCCTGAATTTATTCAACGCATGAAATTTTATGCACTGCATAGATTCAATACGATGGTCAAGAAAGGAGCATATAGGTTTGATAATCTACAAAAAATCTACTGTATAGGTATTCTTGCTCAAAATATTTTTAATGAAATTGCTGATTACCATAATATCGCAATTTTAAGAAATGAGAAAAATGAAATTATAGATGATCAATTATCGTTTATAACATTAGAATTAGCCAAGTTTAATAAACAGTTACCTGATATTAACACGGATTTAGATAAATTGATTTATACCATGAAAAACTTGCATACAGTTACAGAGACTTCACAATTTCCAACATTTTGGAATGAAGAATGGTTGAAAAAAGCTATCAGTGAGGTTGATTTAAGAGCATTAACTCCTGAACAAAAATTAGCTTATGAAATGGCTATTTCTGCCAATGCACTAGCAATTAAAAATGAAAATAAGAAAATAGAGGAAGCTGAGTTAGAAGTAAAGCGTATGAGTATTCAAAAAGCATTGAAAAGAGGCAAATTGGCTTTAGATGAAATTGCTGAAGACAATGGAGTTAGTTTAGAATTTGTCATTAATATTCAAAACGAAATTAATACAGATAAATAGTATTAATTATACATCTATAAAATAATAAGCATCAATTATGAACCCTATAAAAAAGAAGTTAGTAGTCCTTACTGGTGCTGGTATTTCAGCAGAAAGTGGTATTCCTACTTTCAGGGCATCAGATGGACTTTGGGAGAATCATGCCATTGAAGATGTAGCCACGCCACAAGGGTTTAAAAAAGACCCTGAGCTGGTACTACGTTTTTATAATGAGCGAAGGGCTAAGTTAGACCATGTTGAGCCTAACGAAGGACATAAGATTTTAGCGCGTCTTGAACAATACTACGACGTCCAAATCATTACTCAGAATGTAGATAATCTTCATGAACGCGCTGGCTCTACCAATGTGTTGCACCTTCATGGTGAATTAACAAAAGCTCGGTCGACAGTTGATGAACAGTTGGTGTATGATATTGGCACAAAGCCCATCAATTTGGGTGATAAATGTGAAAAAGGTTCACAACTTCGCCCGCATATCGTGTGGTTTCATGAAGATGTTCCTCTTATACACGAAGCCATTGAAATAGCAGAAAGTGCTGATATTTTCGTCGTAGTAGGAACGTCCTTACAGGTATATCCAGCGGCGGGGTTAGTTAATTATGTGCTAAGTTTTGTGCCTATTTATGTGATTGACCCTAAAAAGCCAGAATCTGCCACTAGAAAGAATATGTCTTTTATCGAGCATATTGGCAGTGTGGGCTTGGCTAAATTATGGGATATTTTGGTAAATGATTAGGATATAGCCAGAGATAACCCAATTTGTTTTGCTTAACAAAAAACTAGCCGTAATTTTGCGACTTCAAATTACAAAAAAACAAACCATGCAAATTATAGACGGGAAAGCAGTTGCTGACGAAATCAAGAAAGAAATCGCATTGGAAGTTGCTGAAATCAAAGCATCTGGTGGTAAAACACCTCATTTAGTAGCCATTTTGGTAGGAAATAATGGAGCTTCTGAAACGTATGTTGCCAACAAAGTGAAATCTTGTGAAGAGTTAGGATTTAATTCAACTTTACTTCGTTTTGACCCAAGTATTACCGAAGCAGAACTGTTAGCGGAGGTTCAAAAAGTAAATGATAATGAAGATATGGATGGATTGATTGTTCAATTACCCCTCCCAAACCATATCAATCCCGATAAAGTGATGGAGACAATTGCACCAAGTAAAGATGTGGATGGTTTTCATCCAATCAATATTGGTAGAATGGCGAAAGGTCTTCCTGCGTATATTTCTGCTACTCCGCAAGGGGTATTGGATTTACTAGAATATTATAACATAGAGACTTCTGGTAAACATTGTGTGGTAGTAGGTCGTAGCCAGATTGTAGGCTTGCCGATGTCAATTTTAATGCAGAGAAATAATAAAATTGGTAACTGTACAGTTACGCTTACGCACTCTAAAACGAAAGATCTACCTGCGGTTTGTGCTAGTGCAGATATTTTGATTGCTGCTTTAGGACGTCCCGAATTTATCACGGCTGAATACGTAAAAGATGGTGCTGTCGTTATTGATGTAGGCTTGACAAGAGTAGAAGATGCTACTAAGAAATCTGGCTTTGCTTTGAAGGGTGATGTTAAGTTTGACGAGGTAGCACCGAAATGCTCTTTCATCACACCAGTGCCTAAAGGAGTAGGCCCGATGACGATTGTTTCGTTGATGAAAAACACTTTGCTTTCAGCTAAAAAGGTGATATATCAATAAATAGTTGTATTATGTAATGTTGTTTTTGATGAAAATAACAAATACATGAAAAAACGTTGTTTTGATGCTATTTTACTAAATGATTTTTGTACTTTTGCGGTAAATTTCAGAAAAGGTATTTCCAAGATAATTTTGAATTAAGAGAGATTTACAAAACTCTCCAAAAAAATGGCTGCTATCAATCAAGTTAAGATTTTTACTGGATCATCTTCCGAATATTTAGCAAAAGAAATTGCTCGCTTTTACGGAAAAGATTTAGGATTGTCTTCTGTTCAACGTTTCTCAGATGGTGAAATGTCACCAAGTTTTAATGAGTCTATCAGAGGATGTGATGTTTTCATCATTCAGTCGACTTTCCCACCAGCTGATAATATGCTGGAGCTTTTGTTAATGATTGATGGCGCTCGTCGTGCTTCTGCTCACTATGTTACGGTTGTTATGCCTTATTTTGGCTATTCTCGTCAAGATAGAAAAGACAAACCAAGAGTAGGTATTGGCGCAAAATTGATAGCTAATTTATTAACTGCTGCTGGAGCCGACAGATTAATGACATTGGATTTACACGCTGGACAAATTCAAGGTTTCTTTGATTTCCCTGTAGATCACTTAGAAGGAACTGCGATTTTTGTTCCTTATTTAAAATCATTAGGATTAGATAATTTATTGTTTGCTTCTCCTGACGTTGGTGGTGTGGTTCGTACGCGTAATGTTGCTAAGTTCTTTAATGCCGAAATGGTAATTTGCGATAAACAACGTAAACGTGCTAACGAAGTGGCTACTATGCAATTGATTGGTGATGTTACAGGTGCAGATGTAGTATTGGTCGATGACTTAATTGATACAGGTGGAACCATGTGTAAAGCCGCTCAATTAATCATGGATAAAGGAGCTAAATCGGTAAGAGCTATCGTAACACACCCAGTGCTTTCTGGAAAAGCGTATGAGAATATCAATAACTCTGTTCTTACAGAACTTGTTGTTACTGATACTATTCCATTAAAAGAAGCTAGCGATAAGATTAAAGTATTATCAGTAGCAGAATTATTTGCCAAAGCCATTGGCAGAATTCGTGACCATGAGTCTATCAGTTCATTATTTATAAAAAATTAATTTAAACGGTTGATTGAAGATAGTGCTTAAGGAATTAATTCCTTGAAATCGACAGGCTTTCAACACAAATCACTCAAAAATGAGAAAGATTGAAATCGTAGGGTATAACAGAGAAACCCTTGGAACAAAATCAGCTAAAGATCTTCGTAACGAATCTTTAGCTCCATGTGTATTGTATGGTGGTGAAAAACAAATTCACTTTGCTGTACCAATGATTCTTTTCCGCGAATTATTATATACTCCTGAAGTATCAGAAGTAATTTTAAATATCGAAGGTGAAATTCACCACGCTATCGTTCAAGATTCACAATTCCACCCAGTATCAGAAATGATTCTTCACGTCGATTTCTTAGAAATCGTTGCTGGTAAAGAAATCAAAATTGATGTTCCTGTGAAAGTTATCGGTGATGCACCGGGCGTTCGTAAGGGGGGTAAAATGGTTCAAAAATTACGTAAAGTATCTTTGAAAGGTTTATCTGATAACATTCCTGACTTTATCGAAGCTGATATTACAGGTTTGGACTTAGGACAAACATTGAAAGTTGCTAAATTGAAAGCTGAAAACGTTGCGATTTTAAATAATCCTTCGGCTCCAGTAGCTACAATTGACATCCCACGTGCTTTAAGAGGAAAAATTAACTCATAGTAGTTAATTTCCAATTACACTGATAGATTTTTAAAGGCTGTTTCTTCAATATGTTGATAGAAACAGCCTTTTCTATTGTAGTTTATAATGGTTATTTAGTTAGCTTTTCTAAGGCTTGCTGAATTAAATTGTCAACTGTTTTTTCTGCATTCGGGGCAAATTCGTTCGTCATTCTACTGGCTACAATAGCACTTATTGATAATACCTCATGACCTAATACCTTACCCATCAAATAATAACCCGCCGTTTCCATTTCAAGGTTTGTCAATACAAGATTATCCTGTTTGAAGGTATTGAATTTTTCTAAAAGGTTTACAATCTTGGGATGATATCTCAATACCCTGCCTTGAGGAGCATAAAAGCCCGGACAGGTAACGGTATTGCCTCCAACCCAATTATGGGGGCTGTCATTCATCAGCAAAGCGAATAAGGATTCGCTTCCTGTATTGGCATAAGGTAGAAAATCTAACTGAAAATATTGTTTGACAGATTCAGCGATTTCATTGTCTTGTGAATGATAGAAGAACCCTAGCGAATCAAAACCAATGCCTAATTTGGATACTACAATACTTTCAAGAGGAATGTCCTTTTGTAAACTGCCAGAAGTTCCTAAACGAATAATGTTCAATGATTTATGATTGGCATACGGTGTTCTGGTAACTAAGTCTATATTAGCCAGCGCATCGAGTTCGTTCATTAAAATTTCTATGTTATCAGTCCCGATGCCACTTGAAATTACACTCAAACGTTTTTTTCCTACATAACCTGTATGCGTAACGAATTCTCTTTTATTGATTTTAAATTCTATGCTATCAAAATATTTAGATACCTTTTCCACTCTTTCAGGGTCACCCACAGTAATGATGGTATCAGCGATATCGTCTGGACGAAGATTTAAATGATAAATGCTTCCATCAGCATTTGTAATCAAATCGGTTGGTGAAATAGCCATTGTTCAATGAAGTTAAATGAAAAAAACTAGAGGTATTGTAAATAGCTACAATACCTCTAGTTGAATATAGTCGTCAAATATATAAATTACGCGTTTTGTTCCAAAGGACTTTTGGTTAATTTTCTACTTTTGAAGCCAAATTCTGGAGTATAGTTATCCGATTGCTTCGAATAATACCCTTTAACATTATAAGGACGTTTGCGTGGGTGATTTTTACATTCATCAGAACAAGCCCCATCCATTTCTAATAGACAAGTAGCACAAATTGGCAAATGCTCATTACATTCAGGATTAGCACAGTTTACCATATCTTCTGTATCAGTTTTACAGATATGGCATTTTGAGATAATAACAGGGTTTACAGTGTTTACTTCAGTTTTTACTCTGTTATCAAATACGTAACATTTTCCTTCAAAATCCTCGCCACCTTCTTCCAAGCCATATTTGATGATACCACCGTGTAGCTGATATACATTTTCAAAGCCACGCTCGATTAGATAAGCAGAAGCTTTTTCACATTTTATACCACCAGTACAATACGTAATGATTTTTTTATCTTTAAGGTGCTCAATTTCTTGAACGTGCTCAGGTAGCTCTCTAAGCGTTTCCATGTCGAAAGTAACCGCTCCTTTGAATTTACCGATACTATGTTCATAGTTAGAACGCATATCTACCAATACAACGTTGGGGTCGTTCTTCAACATTGCTTTAAAATCTGCTGGCTCCAAATGTTTGCCTGTTCTTACTCTAGGGTCAACTGGCAAATCTGAATTAACAATTTCTTCTTTTACGCGTACATGAAGTTTAGCAAAAGCGTGTTCCTCGTGTTCTTCCACTTTAAAATCGAAATCAGAGCCTGCAAAAATCGGGTCGTTTTCTAACCAACTCATGTATCGTTCACAGTCTTCAGCTAATCCAGAAACAGTACCATTCAATCCTTCAGGAGCGACAATGATACGACCTAACAAACGATTTTCAAGGCAAAATAAGTGATGTTTTTCTCGGTAAGTATCCACATCGGGGATAGGCGTGTAATTATAATAAAGAATTACTCTGTATGGCTTCATCTTCAACATGAGATTACAGGGTGAATGTATTTCTTATCAAAAATGCCTATTCGTAACTTTAAATATTTGATAAGAGATACTAAAACGAATAAGCACTGCAAAGATACGAAAAAGGCTAGTTTAGATGTATGAATTTGTAATTTCCAAAAATGCTTTTTGTCATTTTTTTATAAAATTACTCATGGCATGACTTTGTTAGTTTTATGATAATTGCCAATTAATTGGAAGTCATGCCATGAGTGAGAAAACAAATGCAATCGCTCGCATCATGCAAGTGATGACTATTATAAGGCTTCCAGCCAAACTTTAGTTTATAAACTACATCCGTAGCGGTAACAGCAAGGATTACCACTATTTTATCAGCTAATTAAAACATGAGTCATCCCGAATTTTTCCTAAAATTGTGCGTTTTGGGGACAATTTGAGAGGTTTTCTAATTAATTATTGTCTAGTCCTTACTTTTCTTTCCTTGATGAAAGAAAAGTAACAAAAGAAAATCAAGAATTCCTAATCGCATCGGCGAACCGACTCGCTCCGCTCAAACAGTAGGAATTCGTTGCCCATCAATCATAAAAAAGCGGTCGAAAAACTAATTTCTGACCGCTTTTGATAATAAGATTTCTTATAATACTAATTTACTAAACTCTAATGCATTTCATAAACCTCTACTTCTTCCACTTCCACCACCATGTTATCATTGATAGTAGTAAGCTTTATCCTTTTTGTTTCATTAATCAACAATGGGTCATATTTAGCCGTTACTCTGATATAGTTTTCAGTGAAACCCTGCATTTGCCCATTTTCGACATCTTCTTCAAAAAGTACCGTGAAGTCATTTTGCAAATGTTGTTCGTAAAAATACCTTCTTTTTTTATCAGATAAAATATGAAGCATTTTAGACCTTTCAGACCTTTTGTTCATAGGTACTACTGGCTTAATGGCCAAAGCAGTCGTGTTTTCGCGTTCAGAATAAGTAAAAACGTGCAAATAGCTGATAGGTAACTCGTTTAAGAACTGATAAGTTTCTAAAAAGGCCTCATCAGTTTCACCTGGATGTCCCACGATTACATCAACACCAATACAGCAATGAGGCATCAATTCCTTTATTTTATTAACTCTATCTACATAAAGCTCTCTTTTATAGCGACGTTTCATCAAGGCTAACACCTTGTTTGAACCCGATTGTAAAGGAATATGGAAATGTGGTACAAAACGTTTTGAACTAGCCACAAATGTGATGATTTCATCTGTAAGCAAATTTGGCTCTATCGACGAAATTCTAAAACGGTCGATTCCTTCTACTTCGTCCAATGCTTTGACTAAATCCAGAAAAGTATTTTCTCTTTTGCCATTTTGTAAACCGAAGTCACCAATATTTACGCCTGTCAATACAATTTCTTTTACACCACTCTCAGCAATTTCACGAGCAGCCTTTACTACATTTTGAATGGTATCAGAACGGCTAGCTCCTCTAGCAAGAGGAATAGTGCAGTAAGCACAAGGATAATCACAACCATCTTGTACTTTCAAGAAAGTACGCGTTCTGTCGTTTAAGGAATAAGAAGTATGATATTCTACGGCCTCCTCAATATTTTGATTATAGATTTTGGCTTTATTGCCACTTGGTTCTTTTACAAAACCATCTAATAAATCAATCAATTGAAATTTCTCGGCAGCACCTAGCACGGCATCTACGCCTTCAATGTCGGCAATTTCCTTTGGTTTTAATTGGGCATAACATCCAATGATGGTTACATAACCATCAGGATTTATCTTATTTGCTTCTTTTACAATTTTCTTGCACTTCTTGTCCGCATTTTCAGTAACTGAACAAGTGTTGATGATAAATATGTCTGGCTTTTGATTGAATTCTACCTTTTGATAGCCCTTTTGCTCAAACATTCTTGAGATGGTTGAAGTCTCGGAATAATTGAGTTTACAGCCTAATGTATAAAATGCTACTTTTTTCATACTGCAAAGATAGTTATCAAGATTGAAATTTGTAACTAAAAATCAAAACTAGCTTTATATTGTCTTCATTATTAGTTGTTTATATGCCATATAAGCAAAAAGCCCGGCTATATTAGCCGAGCTTTTTTGCTTATATAAATAACACCAAAGACTAAACTTCAACAGTTTTAACAGTTTTGATGATACGAGCAGCAACTTTGTATGGATCTGCAGCAGAGTTTGGACGACGATCTTCCAACCATCCTTTCCATCCTTTTTGAACAGCAGCAATTGGAATACGGATTGAAGCACCACGGTCAGAAACTCCATAAGAGAATTGATCGATAGATTGTGTTTCATGCTTACCAGTTAAACGTAAGTGGTTATCAGCACCATATACTTCGATATGTTCTTTTACGTAAGGAGCAAATGCTTGACAGATGATGTCATAAGTTTCTTTCTTACCAGCTGTTCTAAGAGCAGTGTTAGAGAAGTTAGCATGCATACCTGAACCATTCCAGTCAGTATCTCCAAGAGGCTTACAGTGGTAGTTAACCCAAACACCGTATTTCTCACAAGTTCTTTCTAATAAATAACGAGCAACCCAGATTTCATCACCAGCTTGTTTAGCACCTTTAGAGAAACATTGGAATTCCCATTGACCAGCAGCAACTTCAGCGTTGATACCTTCTACATTCAAACCAGCTTGAAGACAATATTCTAAGTGTTCTTCAACGATATTACGTCCATAAGCATTTTTAGCACCTACTGAACAGTAATATGGTCCTTGTGGACGAGGATAACCGTTTGCAGGGAAACCTAAAGGAAGGTTTGTAGCTAAGTCATATAAGAAATATTCTTGCTCAAAACCAAACCAGAAGTCATTGTCATCATCTTCAATCGTAGCACGACCGTTAGACTCATGTGGATTACCTTCTGAATCCAATACTTCGCACATAACTAAATAAGCAGGAGTTCCTAATAAAGAACGTTCAGGGTCTTTACAGATAAAAACAGGCTTTAATTGACAGTCAGAAGAACCACCTGGTGCTTGTTCTGTTGATGAACCGTCAAATGACCACATGTCGCAATCCTCTAATTTACCACTAAAATCGTTTTCAATTTTAGTTTTACTACGAAGGCTCTGAGTTGGTTTGTAACCGTCCAACCAAATGTACTCAAGTTTAGCTTTTGCCATGATTTTGTTATTGGATTTTTAAATATTTGGTTAATTTCCTTATTTCTTGGTACAAATTTATACTTCTAAAATTGAATTTCACAAGAAAAAAATGATTTTTATGAAATTTTTAAACCTGCACCTCTTTTTTTGTTTGATTTGAACTATTCTAATGTCTAAAACAATACTAATTTTTTGTTTAAAGAAATTATATTTTGTTATTATCAAATTTACAATACTTTATTTTGTAAATCAAAATTTTCACAGAATTAAATGTAAAGTTCTTAAAATAGTCAAATTTTTTCTTTGGTTATTTTAATATTGATAAAATTGTGATATTTGAAGGTTTTCCATTTTGGAGGCAAAAGCCCAATTTTGGCTATTTTTTTAAATTTTATCCCTGAATAATTAATAAAAAATAAATTTCAATTACATTTATACGTGAGTTTAAAATTTAGTGGTATTAATGAGGATATGATTGAGCGGGAACCTAGCTTTGCAATGTTTCCAATCAAGGTCCAAATGGATTATCCATTAACATTCAAAAAATAATCTGAATTAATTTATATGGCAATTGCAAGATTTAAAGCACTTGAGTTAGCTCAATCTCGCCCGACGGTAGCAGTGAAGATACCGACAGAGAAAGTAACGGACTATTATGGAAGCAATACTTTTAACGATGAAGTGATGCGTTCTTTGTTGAGTCCAGAAGCTTATCTGAAAATTACAAACGCGATTGAAGATGGTAAGAAAATTGATAGAGAGGCTGCCGACGAGGTAGCCGCTGCAATGAAATCTTGGGCTTTATCGAAAGGAGTAACACACTATACTCACTGGTTTCAACCGCTGACAGGTACTACTGCTGAAAAGCACGATGCTTTTTTTGATATTACAGGCAAGGGTAAAGCTGTAGAAAAATTTAAGGGGTCGGCATTGGTTCAACAAGAGCCTGATGCTTCGTCTTTCCCTAACGGTGGGATTCGTTCTACTTTTGAGGCCCGTGGTTATACCGCTTGGGATCCTTCTTCTCCTGCGTTCATCATGGAAAACGTGGCAGGTACTGCTACTTTGTGTATCCCATCAGTATTTGTTTCTTATACTGGCGAAGCACTAGACTATAAAACACCGCTGTTGAAATCAGGGGAATTGATTGATAAGGCAGCTACTAAAGTGATGAATGAATACTTCAATCGTGAAGTTTCAAAAGTAACTGCTTCGGTAGGTGTTGAACAAGAATACTTTTTGGTGGATGAAGCATTATATAATGCTCGTCCTGACTTAATGATGTCTGGTAGAACTGTTTTCGGACACTCGCCAGCGAAAGGGCAACAATTAGAAGACCATTACTTTGGCTCAATTCCTTCAAGAGTAAATGCCTTTATGGTAGATTTTGAGCTTGAAGCTTTGAAACTAGGTATGCCAGTGCGTACACGTCACAACGAAGTGGCACCCGCACAGTTTGAAGTTGCTCCGACTTTTGAAGAAGCAAACTTAGCTTGCGACCACAACGCCCTTTTGATGGACTTAATGAATAAAGTAGCCGCAAAACATAAAATGCGTGTACTTTTCCATGAAAAACCATTTGCGGGTATCAACGGTTCTGGTAAACATAATAACTGGTCGTTGGCTACTGATACTGGCGTAAACCTTTTAGGACCATCTACTAAACCAAAAGAAAACCTTCGTTTTCTAACTTTCTTTGTAAATACGATTAAGGCTGTTCACGATTATGCCGATTTATTGCGTGCCTCTATCGCAACAGCAGGTAATGAACACCGTTTAGGTGCAAACGAAGCTCCTCCAGCCATTGTTTCTATTTTTATTGGTACAGAAATGACCCGTGTATTGAATGATTTAGAGAATCTTTCTGAAATGCATGATATTAAATTAGAAAAAGGTGATAACGTTTATTTAAGACTAGGCATTAATAAAATTCCAGCGCTTCTGTTGGATAATACTGATAGAAACAGAACGTCTCCTTTTGCTTTTACGGGTAATAAATTTGAATTCAGAGCTGTCGGTTCATCTGCCAATTCGGCTGCTCCGATGACTATTTTGAACACGATTGTTGCCAACCAATTATTCCAGTTCAGAGAAGAAGTAGACGTGTACCTTGAAAAAGGTATCAAGAAAGAATTAGCGATTGTTGAAGTATTGAAAAAATATGTAAAACAATCAAGAAAGATTCTTTTTGAAGGAAATGGATATTCAGAAGAGTGGACGCAAGAGGCTGAAAAAAGAGGATTATCTAATTTAAAGACAACGCCCGAGGCCCTATTGAAATACTTAGATAAGTCTGCGGCAGACTTGTTTTCTAAGCATGGTATCTTCAATGAGATTGAAATGCACGCTCGTTATGAAATTGAGGTTGAAAATTATATCAAGAAAATTCAGATTGAATCGAGAGTAGTGGGCGATTTAGCCATTAACCATATCGTTTCAACTTCTTTGAAATACCAAACGCAATTGGTTGATAATGTTCGTGGACAAAAAGAAATTGGAATCGACCCACAATATTATGCACCGACGATTGAAATAATCAAGAAAATATCTATCTATACTTCTAAAATCAACAACTTGGTTGATGAGATGACTGAGGCTAGAAAAGAAGCCAATAATGTGGAAGATACTGCTGAAAGAGCTAGACTTTATAGCACTAAAGTGAAGAATTATTTTGAGGAAATTCGTTACTGTGTAGATAAATTAGAGCTTATCGTTGACGACGACGAATGGCCTTTACCAAAATATAGAGAATTGTTGCTTATCAGATAAGTAATATAAAGCCTGAAAATGCCCACAACACTTTTGTGTTAGTGGGCATTTTTGCTATCTTTGACACATAAATTAATCTATTGTAATATGTCATTAAAATCAAATCCGGGACTTGACCCAAAAGAAATTGAACAGTTAAAAAAGGAATGCAAGGAAGCAGGAAAAAAGTTTGTTTACTTTGAAGACGAACTTAATGACGAACCTGATAATGTTGAAGAATTTGTTCACGTTCAGTTTGTTGGTGAATACAATGGACAAGAAGCAATTTTTGATGCCGTTATTTATTCTTTGCGTTTGCACTACAATAGTATCGTTTACGAAACAGCCGAGCGCCAAGCAATGAAATCATTTCCTTTGTATGTGCCTGTTGAAAATCGTGATGAGACGTATACTGCCAATGAAGCAATGGATGAAGAAGTAGAATTGTTCATCACCGAATTAATTGAAGAAATTGAAGAGAATGAAGAAATTAAGCTTTCTGAACACTTAGAGGTTGATGAAGATTTTGAATTCGGAATCGGTCTTGAGGTATGTTTGAACGTAGAAGAAGTAAATGATAGAGTGGTAACTAAATTTGTTGATGATTATTTATCAGGCAACTTCAAATTAGACCCAACTTTATATTCTTTCAAAACAGAAGCAGAAGACTAAGTAAGCGTTGTGAGCCGATGATGAGTAACTTGTTGAATTTTAAAGTATTAATTACTAAATCACTCATTCATAAAATCGCTCAATTACTTAACAAATATAAATGTTTAAGGCTGTACCCATTTGGTTAAAATCGCTTTTAGAAGTGATTGGATTTCTTTTGTTTTTTATTTTCTTTGCTGGGCTTGGTAGAGTTTTATTTGCCTACTTATTAGCAAATATTTATGGGATTAGTTTAAACCAACTCTATGAACTGAGTAGTCAGCCTAAGCATCATGAAAAATTATTGTTGCAAGAATTAGGCGGAGTAATCGTAGAAATATTATCAGTTTGGCTTTTTCCAGTACTCTTAGGAAATAGACTTACCTTTAAACAGTTCGGTCTCAACTGGAAAGGAAAAACAAAAGATTTTGCCTTTGGATGCTTGTTAGGCATTATTTTAATTACTGCGGGATTTACAATCATGAAAATTATGGGATTTGTTCAAGTGGTTAAGCTTGAGTTTCATCCCATAATTTTCATGTCATACATCATCTTTTTTGTATGTGTTGCCATTTCAGAGGAACTCATGGCTCGTGGGTATGTGCTAAGTACCTTAATGAAAGGCATGAATAAATACGTGGCACTCAGCACGTCTGCATTAATCTTTTCAGGGTTACATCTGATGAACAATCATATCGCCCTCGTTCCTCTACTCAATCTGGTTTTGGCGGGTTATTTGCTCGGAATGTATTTCATCTTTCACAAAAACTTGATGTTTCCTATAGGGCTACATTTTACTTGGAATTTCTTTCAAGGAGCTGTTTTTGGCTTTGAAGTATCAGGACATAATATACAAGGCATTATTACCCAAAATGTAATCGGTGATATCCTATGGACTGGCGGAGAATTTGGCTTTGAAGGCTCAATAATCGCGGTGCCAATCGTCATAGCAGGTATTTTATTTATTTACTTTTGTTATAGCAAAAAATCTTCTCTGGAAAAAGAATCGCTTTCTAAGCTTCAGGAAGACTAATTACATGAATATATTTTACGAACCCAATATCAAGCAAACACATTTATTAAACGAAGAGGAGTCTCGTCATGCTATCAGAGTTTTACGCCTTACAGTAGGAAGTAAAATCTATGTAGTGGATGGCTACGGAGGATTCTATGGTTGTGATATAAAAGTGGCACATGAAAAAAAATGTGAAGTGCGGATTTTGGAAGAACAACAGAATTACGAGCATCAGGATTTTTACATTCATTTGATAATTGCCCCTACCAAAAATATGGATAGGATAGAATGGATGGTAGAAAAATGTGTAGAAATGGGAATTCATGAAATTTCTTTTATCCAAAGTCGTTATTCTGAACGAAAGGAAATTAAGATAGCCAGGATTGAAAAAATAGCCATCGGGGCGATGAAACAATCGCTCAAAGCATTTCTGCCTAAGATTAATGAGATGATTAGCTGGAAGGCATTTTTGCAAAAAGATATTGCAGAAGACCAGAAAATGATTGCTCACTTAGAAGAAGGTGATAGGAAATTGATTCAAGAGTTAGCAACTAAAAAAGGGAATTATGCCGTAATGATAGGGCCAGAAGGCGACTTTACCCCCGAAGAAATACAGCAGGCCTTGGCAAAAGGATTTAAGCCCATTACGCTAGGCAAAAGTAGGTTAAGAACTGAAACGGCTGGATTGGCAGCCTGTTTCGCTTTAAATTTAATTAATCAATAGGTAAACCAAGCAAACAAAAATGTAATTCAACTATGAAGAATACCGCTAAAAGTATTGCCTATATTTTGCTGTTGACTTTTTTGTTGGTTGTTAATCATCAAAGCTTTGCTCAATATTCATTTAAAATTGCTAAAATGAAATATGGGGGTGGGGGAGATTGGTATTGTAACAAAACCTCGCTATCCAACCTTATTAAGTTTTGCAATAGCAACCTCAGAACTAACATTGCCCCTGAAGAGGATATTGTAGAACCATCAAGTCCTGAACTGTTTACTTATCCATTTGTGCATTTAACAGGACATGGCAATGTAGTTTTTAGCGAAGCTGATGTTATAAACCTTAGAAAATATTTAGTAGGCGGAGGCTTTTTACACATTGATGATAATTATGGGTTGGATAAATTCATTAGAAGAGAAATGAAAAAGGTTTTTCCCGAACTAAGTTTTGTTGAATTACCATTTAATCATCCTATTTATAGCCAGAAATTCAAATTCCCGAATGGTTTACCCAAAATACATGAACACGATAACAAGCCTCCGCAAGGTTTCGGCTTGATTTATGAGGGACGATTAGTATGTTATTATACCTACGAGTGCGATTTAGGCAATGGCTGGGAAGACCAAAGTGTGTATAACGACCCCGAAGGTATCAGGATGAAAGCCTTGCAAATGGGGGCAAATCTCCTTTCATACTCGCTAACATCGTTTTAAACCTTGCAAATGTCAGAATATCAAAATATTTAAACCTTTTCACTAAACATTCGGTAACTTTGTTGAAGGTTTAGTGTTATTCTATTAATGAGAAATAGCTAATGCCTTTCTTTTCAATGCTCAATCACAAGAACAAATTAAAATAACAAAATACAATCATGCAATTGGTATTGCCCGCTTTCATCTTTCATTGGTATTTATCTTTATTTAGTCAAACGTTTTTCTTACATCGTTATTCAGCACATAAGATGTTTACGATGAATAAATTTTGGGAGAAATTTTTCTATTTTCTTACGTATGTTTCTCAAGGATCTTCCTATCTAAGTCCACGTGCTTACGCAATTTTACACCGTATGCACCATGCTTTTAGCGATACAGAAAAAGATCCACATTCACCGCATTTTTCAGATAATGTGTTTGCTATGATGTGGAAGACAAAAGATATTTACAACGCTTTGTTGAATAATCAATCTAAAATCGAGGAGCGTTTTGACCACAACTATCCGTTTTCAAAAACGATTGAAAAAGTAGGAGACCACTGGATGTCAAGAATCGGCTGGGGCGTTGCTTACGTATTGATGTATGTGGTAGCTTTTGTTTATTTTGATATGCACTGGGCATTTTTCTTTCTATTACCAATCCACTTTTTAATGGGACCTGTACATGGTGCTATCGTAAACTGGTCTGGTCATAAATATGGTTATCAAAACCATGACAATAAGGACAAATCAAGAAATTCATTGGTATTTGATTTCCTAATGATGGGCGAGTTATTCCAAAATAACCACCATAAATTGCCGAATAGCATGAATTTCGCTTCAAAATGGTATGAATTTGACCCAACTTATCCGATGATTAAATTATTAATCTGGTTAAGAATTATCAAGCCAAATTTAAGTAAACCTGCGAATGCTGAGTTTTAGGTGATAGAAATAACATTAAACATTCCGAATGTTGATATCAAAAAGCGGTCAGAAATTATTTTTCTGACCGCTTTTTGATTTATATATATATGGAATAATAGTTCCGTTAGGAACAATATATCGGTAGAAACATCCTGCTAATTTAGTTATCTTCTCCAAGCCCCATCGGGCGAAATATTTTGCCCTGATAAGGCTATTTTGTTAAACTTCCCTATTCTAAGAAAAATTCGGAATGACTTAAGTTTTATGACACATCCTTCTATCTTAACCTCCGATGCCTTCCAATAAATTGGATATTTAGAAATATATGCATAGTTTTAGAAATGCAAAAAACACCATACAACAAACAATTAAATAACTAAACTTACAAAAATGAAATTTTCTGAAGGAATACAAAAAGCAATTCCGTTTGGCTATCTTTTTTTGATAATATTGGGAATATTTAAAGAAGGTGTAATGTTTTATCAATTAGGAGTAAATATTTTAAAATATTCAACCATTACAGACATATTAATAAGTCCGATAGTCGATTTAGCTTCCTTTCCAGTTATACTAATTTTATTAATAGTGCTTATCGCATTTTCATATTATTTTCCTGCTTATTTATCCAAAAAAAGTGATAAAGAGTGGGTAAAAAGATTAGCGGGATTAAAAGGTAAGGGTGAATTAGATAATGAAAGACTTGCAAACCACTTTACCAACCTTTTTGTAAAATTTATGGCATTAACGCTATTTTCATTCTTCGTTGGAATAGGGTTGGGAAAAGGATTAGGCTTATCAAGAAGAATAAAGGAAGATGTACTTGAATATAAAACTACCCTTAATTTTAGTAGTGGTGAAGCAGAGCAAGTTTACCTCATAAATTCAAATAGTTTGTATTACTTTTATTTGAAAAAAGGTAATAAAAATATAAAAATAGCCCCTATTGGTGCGATAAAGAGCGTTGAGCTACCAACTAGTAAGGAGTTTAAATAAGAAGGGAACGTTATAAAAATATTTATCACTAGCGAGGGACTTAAGTCCTTCGCTAGTGATAAATATACAGCACTCTACCTACAATTTTCTATCAATTTCAAAGGCTTCCAAGTAATTTGATACTCTTTTTACAAATTGTCCACCTAATGAGCCATCCACAATTCTGTGGTCATAAGAATGAGAAATAAACATCTTTTGACGAATACCTAACAAATCACCTTGTGGGGTTTCAATTACAGCTGGTTTTTTCTGAATAGCTCCAAACGCCATAATAGCTACTTGTGGCTGAACAATAATGGGCGTACCCATGATGTTTCCGAAAGTACCAATGTTAGAGAAAGTATAAGTGCCACCTTCCAAATCTTCAGGTTTAAGCTTATTTTCTCTTGCTCTTTTTGTTAAATCGTTAATTTTCTTGGTCAGACCAATTAAATTATAAGAATCTGCATTATGAATGACTGGTACAATTAAATTACCGTTAGGCAACGCAACTGCCATCCCTACATTAATATTTTTTTTATAGATAATTCTATCGCCATCAACCGACGCATTAATTTGAGGGAAATCCTTGATAGCCTTAACGATAGCTTCTAACAAAATAGGCGTATAGGTAATGTTTTCACCATATTGCTTTTTGAAAGAATCTTTGATACTGTTTCTCCAGATGGCTACATTCGTCATATCCGTTTCTACGAAAGATGTAACGTGAGGAGCAACCCTTTTAGAATCCACCATTCTTTCAGCAATCATTTTACGCATCCTGTCCATCTGAATAATCTCATCATTGCCAGATATGAAAACAGGAGAAGCATTTGAAACTACTTTTTCAGGAGCTTTCGCTGGTGGTATTGCCTTAGTCGTTTTGCGTTGTTCTAAATAATTAAGAATATCGTGTTTAGTTACTCTTTGGTCTGCACCCGTCCCCACAATAGCATCAAGCTCAGTCTTAGAAATATTTTCTTCTTTAGAAATACTCAATACCAATGGAGAATAGAACCTTGAGCCATTATTGGATGAAACGACAGCCTCTTGCGTAATTGGGTCAAGATTAATGCCTGTCAATATTTTTATTTCTTCAATTTCTTGTGCCAGTTGCTCCGAAATTACTTCCACTTTTGCATTGTCCTTAACCTCCTCTTCGTCAGTACTGATCATACAAATAGGCTTGCCAATTTCAGCGATTTCACCCTCTTGAACCAAAATCTCAGTTAAAATTCCTGATTGAGAGCAAGGTACTTCTGTATCAATTTTATCAGTAGCTACTTCCAATAGATACTCATCTGCATTAATTTTTTCGCCTACACTTTTAAGCCACTTCAAAATAGTAGCCTCCATGATACTTTCGCCCATTTTGGGCATAATTACTTCGATTAAAGCCATGTTGTTCTTAATAAATTCAGTATGTTGATTGCTGTAAGATGAATGTTTTGTTCACGAAACCCACCCAATTGCAATTTTTTTGTGATTGTTTTACTTTCTGTGGCAATGGCAATCCAGATAGTACCCACGGGCTTGTCGGGTGTTCCACCGTCTGGTCCAGCAATTCCGCTTGTTGCTAATCCAAAAGTTGTATTACATAATTTGCGAATATTTTCTGACATTTCGATAACCGTTTCCTCAGAAACTGCTCCGAATTGTCCTAAAGTCTCAGGTTTTACGCCTAACTGATTAATTTTAACGCTGTTGTCATAAGAGAGTATTCCACCCATAAAATAAGCCGAACTACCAGCCACCTTAGTAAATTGATGCCCCAAATATCCACCCGTACAACTTTCTGCTACAGAAACAGTCAGCCCTTTTTCTTTCAATAAACGTCCAATAGCCTCTTCTAGTTCTTCGTTGCCATAGCCATATACATAACTTTGAATAGTAGGCAGTACTTTTTGAAATTCTTCTTCTACCTGTTTTTCAAGCAAAGCAATATCTTCTCCGAAGCCAGTCAGGCGGAGCTTTACACTGCCCATCGAGGGTAAATATGCTAGTCTGATATGGGGAGGCAAGGCATCTTCCCAAGCGTCAATCATTTCGGCTAACAAAGATTCCCCAATACCAACTGTACGAATTATTTTATGGAAAATGACAGGCGTTTTAAAATAAGCTTGTATTTTGGGTAACAACGATAACGTCATTAACCCTTTCATTTCATAAGGCACCCCTGGCATAGAGATATATACTACGCCATTTTGCTCAAACCACATACCAGGTGCTGTGCCCATGGTATTTTTGATATAGGTAGCATTGGCAGGTAATTCTGCTTGTCCAAGGTTTAAACCTGTTACCTCACGCCCTCTTTTTCTGAAAAACTCTTCTAAATCTGTTAATGCTTCTGGATGTACTTCAAGGGTAGTGTTAAAATACTTACAAAATGTCTTTTTGGTAATATCATCTTTCGTCGGTCCTAAGCCTCCTGTTACAATGACTAAGTCTGCTCGTTGGGTGGCTTCATTAAAAATTTGTAAAATAGCCTCCTCTGTGTCACCAACGGAAGATTTCCTAACGGTGCGAATGCCTATTTTATCAAGTTCAGCACTAATCCATTGTGTATTAGTATCAGTAATTTGCCCATATAATATCTCGTCACCAATAGTAATTATCTCTGCTCGAATCATTTTTATTTTTACCTTTTAGCTAAAGGCTTAGTCCTAATTGATTATTTTTGTTCAAAATTACACAAATTCAAGTGTTTTGGCGTTTAAATGACAATGACTTTACATAAAAATTTGTCAGTTTTTAATATTGTTAAATCTTGAAATTAAAAAAAATGAAAAGAATATTCTTAGGCCTATCCTTAATGTTTTCAGTGAGTAGCTGTAATTCACAGAATCTTGGAAATATCCTTAAACAAGCGAATGATGTTTTAGGTAACACATCTGGCCCTTTAACCACCGCAGAGATTGGTAAAGGTTTAAAGGAAGCCTTGACTGTGGGTATCAAAAATAGTGCTGCTCAGGCTTCGGCTACAGATGGTTTTCTTGGAAACCAAGCTATTAAACTTTTGTTCCCACCAGAAGCTCAAAATGTAGAACAAAAACTTCGTCAGATTGGCTTGGGTGCTCAATGCGATAAGTTTATTACAGCCTTGAACAGAGGAGCAGAGAAAGCGGCAGAAAAAGCAGTACCCATCTTTGTGGATGCTATCACACAAATGACGATACAAGATGCTGTCAGTATTTTGAAAGGAGATAAAGATGCTGCTACTAATTATTTAAAAAGAACATCTTCGGTAGCATTAACTAATGCATTTGCTCCTGTGATGGAAGAATCTATTAATGCGACGGGTGCGACAAAATTATACGGAGAAATTGCTACTACGTACAATAAAATTCCATTTGCTAAAAAAGTTAACCCAGATTTAAAACAATATGCAACTCAAAAAGCAATTGACGGGTTATTCCTTTTAGTTGCTCAAGAAGAACTCAAAATCAGAGAAAATCCTGCTGCTCGTGTAACGGATTTATTGAAAAAAGTCTTTGCAAATCAGTAGTATTAGCTATCAGCGCTGAGTTATGAGCTATCAGTTTTTTGGGCTACTTATTTCAAAAAACCATAATATAAAAAAGTACTAATTATTTATAATGAAACATTCTGAAATTAATTTTAAAGTACAATTAGACGACCAAAGTATCCCTGAACAAATACAATGGTCGGCCACAGACAACCCTAATGAAGGTATTGAAGAAACAAAATCTATTTTTGTAGGTGTTTGGGACCATTACCACAAAGGAACTTTAGCGTTACCACTTTGGACAAAAGACATGGACGTTTTAGAAATGAAACGTTTTTATATTGAAATCATCGGAAGTGTAGGCAATACTTTAGTAGATGCTACTGGTGATGAAAAAATGGCTAGTTTAATTGATAACCTTTGTAGAACACTTACTAAAAATCTGCAAGAAGAAATCAAAGCTGCTGAAAAAGGACAATAATTGATTGTTAATGCGTATTAAGTTCTAATCCTTTCTATTAGCGGGTGACTTAATTTCTACTGATTACTCATAAGTATATAAATAACTGATAATCAAGGTTTTTATTCCTAGTGAGGGACTTAAGTCCCTCACTAGGAATAAGAGCTTCAAGTAGTCAGGCTATGACATGAGGCGACCGACGCTTGGTTTGAAAGGCAATTTAAGCCTATTTGAACCAATTTTATCAATAATCACATCTTCATTTCAACTCGTTAAAAGATGTTGGTAATCAATAGTACTTAAGTCACCTGCTAATAGAAAGGATTTTGAGAAAAATATTATTTCGTTTTTACATCTTGTTTTATTAAAAAGCCAATAACATAAGAACTGAACAACCTTATTCTCTGAAGAGAGTGAGACGTATAATCGGGTCAAAGATTTAGCAACCATCCAATTTTAACCATGAAAAAAATATTAATGCTCGCTGTTTCTATACTGCTAAGCAATTTGTCTTTTGCTCAGAAAGGAACAGCTTTTTTACAGGGAGGTAATCTTAAAACAGTTTTTGATTTAGCCAAAGCCCAAAACAAACCTGTACACTTAGAAGTATATGCACCTACTTGTCATGTTTGTAATGCTTTCAAACCTACTTTTGAAAATGCACAAGTGGGGAATATCTTCAACCAAAACTTTGTAAATTATAAGCTTGATATTACTTCGCCAGAAGGATCTGCTTTTTTGAATAAACAAGGCATTTGGATTCCCTCTACGCCCACACTTTTGTTTTTTGATAAAGATGTAAAACTACAGCACATTACAGTTTTGGGCGAAAATTATAATACTCCCCAAGCATTGATTGAAGCTGCTACGAAGGCAATAGACCCTAAGCAACGTACTAGTAATTATAAAACAAGTTACCGTTCTGGCAATCGTGATGCTAATTTCTTGATTGAATATGGCTTTATGGCTAGAATTATGCGTGATACGGTGGATAATATCAATGTAATGAATAATTATGCAAAAATCATCCCGTCTGCTCAATACAGCAATAATACCAGCTTTTTATTATTGCAAAAAGTAATCATGGATGACGACAATGATATTTTTGAATACATGATTAACCATTTAGGTGAATTCAATGCTAAATATGATAAAACCCTAGTAAAACAAACTGCTGAAAACATTATTATGTATTCTTTGTACAGTAGTCGCGGAATGCGTTATTCTGTAGCAAAAATCAATCAGGTAAGGGCTAATCTTGCTAAATTAGGAGTAGATAAAAAATCAATTAATGGACGTGTTTGGAGAGAAGAATCAACGGCCTACTTCCGTGAAGGACAAGTGCCTAAAGCCCTTGCAGTGTTAGATAGCTTAGTAGATGCCAAGACAGATAAAAAATCATATAAATTTTTAAGCGACTGGATTAAAGCCAGAAGTGCTGACAAAGCAGCGTTAGCCAAAGCAGCCCTTTGGGATGCTAAAAGCAAATGATTTTTAGAGAAGTAAGCAATAAACATGAGACATACTGAATTTTTCCTAAAATTGTGCATTTTGGAGACAATTTGAGAGGTTTTCTACTTATATTATCGTCTAGTCCTTACTTTTCTTGTCTTGAAACAAGAAAAGTAACAAAAGAAATTCAAGAATTCCTAAACTCGCTATCGCTCAAACAGTAGGAATTCGTTGCCCATCAATCATAAAAGCGGTCGGAAAACTAATTCCGACCGCTTTTTTATGATTTTAAAATTCGGGATGACTCATATTTATTGGATTAATTAGTCTTAAAATAACTGATACGTTATCCCAAAACGTACAAATCTTGCCACACATTCAGTTGAGCCACCAACGTAGCCAGCTTTATAGCTTAAAAAACCATGAGAATAACCCGCAAAAATACCCATTTTGTTGTAAATGGCTGCCACCTGAATTCTTGGTCTAACATCTGCACTAATGGTATGTCTATCAACATCAGTTGAAAATACTCTTCCGTCAAAAGCAGTTGCTTTCCCGTTTTCATTAGCCTTTAAATTAGCTCCAATATCAAAACCACCCGTTAAATCAATGGCTACTTTATTGGTATGAAAACGATGTCCAATAGATGGAAAGATATTGATAAAGTCTGAACTTAAAATCGTTTTGCCAGTAGCTACTAGTTGATACGTGGAACTTCCCGTATAACCATTGATGGTATTGATGGTTACTTTACTTCTTAGATTTTCATAGCCAAGGTCAAGCCCTAGAATAAAATTCCTTTTTGTAATTCTCTTTAAATTCACAGAAAAGCCATAAGAAATAGCAGACTGCGTACCATAAGGATTATTGGTATAGCCACTTTGATTGGTTTCATTATAATTAATGGATGAAATCGCGTCAGAAGCTTTACCTGTGAAAGAAAAAAGACCAGAATTTAATGCAAAATGTAATTCTGTTTTCTGTGCAAAAGCACTTGTGAAAGCAATACAAGTAAAAATGGAGAGTAGATACTTTTTCATAAGATGGTTTAGTATTTTGAAAGATTAGAAATAGTGTAATTAACTGCACAAAAGAAATAAAATTGGGTAACTAATCAAAGTTAAATGATTTGTTAAAAGTCGATATTTCGATTTGAGTAGCGATAACCCTTGCGGTTACCGTTTTAGCGTACGTGATACGAGAATATTCATTGTGCTTATCATTTTGTAGTTATTTCGGCTGGAAGCCTTTTAATAGTCATCACTCGCATGGAGATGAGCGATTGCGTTTAATACATTCTGCTATTTTTTCTTGAAAAAATCTTATGTTGGGTGATTTTTTTACTAAGTTTATCCCTAGAAACAGTCAATAGTTAGGGATATATAACTTTATGGAATGTAATGGCAGAAAATTATACTTTTAAAGATAAGTCTAAACGGGAATTATTAAGATTTCTGGAGGCTTATCAGAAGGCAATAGATGAAAGTGTCATTTGCTCTGTTACTGATACCAAGGGGATAATTATATATGTAAATAAGAAATTTTGTGAGGTAAGTAAATACACTGAGGAGGAATTGATTGGACAAAATCACAGAATTTTGAATGCGGGGTATCATTCTACTACATTTTTTAAAGAAATGTGGATGACTATTTCTGGGGGTGAAATGTGGCGGAATGAGGTGAAAAGTGTTGCGAAAGATGGTTCTTATTTTTGGCAAGATAGTATCATTCTTCCCGTATTTGATGAAAACCATGTTATCATTCAATACTTTTCAATAAGGATACCAATAGATGAGCGGAAAAAAGCAGAGGAGGAAAAAGAACAGCGTATTAAAGATTTAGAAGAAATACTTTTTAAGATTTCGCACGAGGTACGCCATCCTGTTACGCTAATGTTGGGTATTTGTAATATGTTTGACGAACCGATGCTTACACAAGAGGAAATAGGTTCTTTTATCAATGCCCTTAAACATGCTGCCGAAAAATTAGATGTTTATACCAGAGAAATAACGGAGGTTGTAAGCAAGCTGAGAGATAAGGAAGACGAGCTTTAGGGTTTATGAGTTTAAAGTTTTTGAGTTTAATATTTGTTGCACAAAGACGTAAAATAACTAATTTCTATTAGGGTGCGACTTAAGTCGCACCCTAATAGAAATATTTGAACAATCGTTTTTATAGCTGCAAGCTTTTAACTCATAAACTATTTATTATTGAATATTGAAATACTTCAAGGAATAATTCCAACCTTCAATAGTTACTTGTGGTTTTGTTTGTAAAGGAACATTGTCAATAATAATGGTTTTTTCTGCTCCTGGGGCAATAGAAACGTAGTTGTCGTTATAGAATACTGGTAAAATACGTTCTTTGGTTCTTTCATCTACTATAGAAACTCTGTTAAAGAAAGCAACAGGATTATTCGCAGGATTACTCATGGTTACCTGTACTTTGCCCGTTCCGATACTCTTTATAGCTACTTTTAGATTTTCTACCGATTTTATTTTTTGTAAACCCGAATACACCCCCTTGATGTTAGGATACCAGTACATATTATCGCTTACAATTTGTTTGTTTTCATCCAATAATTGTAGTGATAAAAATGAACCATCTTCCGCACCAATTTCTTCTAAAACCTTTTTCACAGAAAGAATTTTCTTGACAGAACTTGCTTCAATATAAGTAAACACCTGAGTGATTTCTTTTACTTTGCCATTGATGTCGTATGCTTTAGCCACCAACATCAAATTTCTGCGAGGTTTAAAGTCATTATTTACCATCATTAACATACCATCTACAGGGTTTGCCATAATGTGAACTAACTCGCTACCACTTTTTAAGCCATACAAACAAGCATTAGGGTCTAGGTAATAATCATACATTTGCCCACGCATGGCTGTCCACGGATTTTGTGTTTTCCAGATAATCACGCCTGTGTACCATTCCCAAATGTGTGAAGAAAAACCTTCAATTAAACCACGGTATTGGTCATAATTGACTAACTGAGCTTTCAAACCAAAATCTTTGATGTCTTTTGGCTTTCCGTAAGGGTCTATAAACTGATTGTAGCCTACGCCCGTATAAGTATGGTAAGTCCAGACAGAATCAGGCTTTTGATTACTATCATGATAAGGAACATTCAGGTTTTCTTTTGGAATAAAGCGTTTTAACGATTCATAATCACCTGTACCTACTGACCCAACTTCTGAATTAAAAGGGAAAGTGCGTTGATTCCAGAATACATCCAATGGTTGAATACCATAAGGACCATCGCCATTTCCCCCCAATGAATTAAACGACATTTCGTCAGAGTTTGAATAATCAATAAACCAACGAGTACCGTCTAATTTTGGTAATATTTCATCTCTAAGAGGTACTAAAATATCTTCGGGAGGGGTAATTTCGTTACCTCCGCACCAGATGGCTAAAGAAGGGTGATTTCTTACCATTTTAATCATATCAGCTGCCGATGATAAAAATAGCTGATGATTATCGGGGTAGTTTCTTCTTGTCCATTGGTCTTCTTTTTTCATAGGGTCAACCCAACGACCATTACAATCGCCCGACATCCAAAAATCTTGGAATACTAATAATCCATAGCGGTCGCAAGCTTCATAAAATTCTGGACGTTCTACTAAGGCTCCGCCCCAAATACGAATAAGGTTCAGGTTCATATCACGGTGAAAACGGATTTCAGCATCGTATCGCTCGTCCGAGAAACGCAACATGGCATCCGAAATAATCCAGTTACCACCTTTGATAAATACTTTTTGTCCATTGACATAAATCTGGCGACTTGCTGTTAAGGCATTCCAATCTGTCTGAATTTCACGTACTCCAACTTTTACAGGCTCTTGGTCTGAAACTTGTCCGTTTACGATAAATTCAAATTTTGTATCATACAATTCTTGTTTACCATAACCCGCTGGCCACCATAAACGAGGATTCTTTAAACTATAATTATCAAGGTTAACCGTAGTGGTACTGTTAGGAGCAAGGCTTACTTTTTTTGAAATCTTGTTTCCATCAATGGTATAAACTAAGGTGCCTTCAACTTTCAGAGACGAAGTATTTTCTAAATCAGCAGAAGCTTTTATGATAGCAGGTTTTTGTGGGGCATCGGGTAATCTTTTTTCGGGAACAAGCGTAATTACGTGTGGATCTTTCAGGTTTACTTTCCCACTTTTTTCGATATATACTTTGTCCCAAATACCAGTGTTTCTATCACGAATCGGACGAATCCAGTCCCATCCTGCCGTATATTGTAATGAAACGTTTTTGGCAATTGTCCCATCACCACCTTGTCCGCCATTGGCATTACCAACGGTGTAAGGGGGATATACAATGACGGCTAATCGGTTGTTGCCATCTTTAGCCAAAAGCTTAGTAATATTAAAAGATTGACGAAGAAACATTCCTTCAAACACTTTCTCGTTTACTTTTTTACCATTCAAAAAAACATCACAGGCATAATTGATACCTCTAAACTTCAACCAAACTTCAGAACCATTGGTTGGCGAAATTTCTTTAAAGTCTTTGGCAAACCAATAAGTATAAAAGTCTCTGCCAGTATTATAAATGTCTGGTATTTTCTCATTGTTCAATCCATAAAAAGGATCAGGAATTTCTTTGTTTGCCAACATACTCGTTAGCACCGTTCCCGGAACAACGGCAGGTTTCCAACCCGAAAGCAAAAAATGAGGAGATGAAATCACCTCCCCATTTTCTTTCACACTTTTGATGGGTGCACATTTCCAAGCACCGTTAAGCTCATATTGATTTTGAGCCTGTAAGTGATTAGCCAGTAGCAACATCAAAAACACATGAATTTGTTTCAACATTAATTTTAAAAAATTGGACATAGTAGGGATTAAAATTATTAATATTTTTAGAAGTACACAGTAGGTTGGTATAAACCAACAAGCCAATCCCTCCAAAGAAAGATTGGCTAAATTTAACACATAATTTCTGTGATAATTATACTTATTTGTAAGTTTTAAGTTAAAAATGAGCAATTACACTTAAATAAAAAAGTGAAATCGGAAATATATGTCATTTTTTAATTTAACATATACAAGCTTTGTGAGTACTAGATTCCTAAAATGGTATTAAATAGCCTTTCAGAAAATTGTATATTTTGATGAAAATATTATTTCTTTCTACTAGAGCCCATCAAAGTTGTAAACTTTATATATGCAGTTGTATTACTTCGTTCAGAATTATTAATGTTACTACCATTTAATATTCCAAAATCAAGAAAACTTTTTTTATAGAATATCTTTGCACCCAAAAATATTACTGCCGATACGGTAGTATTATCAGTAGTTGTGTAGTTACCATTACCGTAATAGTAAAAATTGGTCTCTTTTTTGGTAAAAAGAATAGATTCAGCAATAAGTGCTACTCTTTTAGTGAGTCTATGCATGCCGCTCAATTGTGCAAAGTTTTTATGATCTCCATTCCCCACAAAAGTTGAAGAGAAGCCCATTGTTAAATTGCTGTTGGGGTTCCCATAGGTAGCAAATGCTGAACCCATTTGCACAGTATTGGTTGTACCACTGCCTGCTCCTAAATAAAAAGAAGCTCCTATATTTAATTTTCTGCCAATTGGTTGAGTAAACTTTCCACCAACAGCACAGCCGAAGAATACACCAAAAAATGGAATTGGTAAAATAACTGGACTGACCGAAACAGAAAATTTATTGCTAAGCCCAAAGGCAAAATCATTGATTAAAAAAATGGAATTAGTATAACGATTTTCGCCCTTTGCTAAATTATAAGCACTGGAGCTGATAAAATAGGACGTAGGTTTAATTGAAAAATCATCAAATTTGTCACTTGTCTCATTTGCTTCATCTAATAGAGTAATTGACAAAACGTTTTCAATGTTTACTTGTAAAACACCTAGATTGTCAGTGTTAATAGTATGGATAAATAAAGTAGAACTTAAAATTTTTCCTTTGAGAATGGTTCCATCTTTTAAACTGATTTGTACACGGGGTATCATCACTGAATCGGCTGGTGGGATGCTTTGTACTTGTGAAAAAGTTGTTGAGGAAAAAACAATAATCAAAAAAATGCAGAGGTAAATTAAGGTGTTTAAGCTTTTCATGTTATATACTTTAGAAGAGGTGATTATTTATGCTTTAGCTAGGCAAATGTAGGAGAATTTAGAAATTATACCTAATATCACTAGGTATAAATGGGCATAATTGTTAATTACTTTGTTAAGCAATTAATGATGAAATTTTTAGTTTTAATTCGTTTGTAAATCTGTTTAACGTCATTCAGCGAATTAATTTTATTCCTTCTCAGAAATCAATTATTTTCCTGTTTTAGTATTGAAGCTGTTTAAACTTTCAGTTTCTGAGGTGAAAGTATTCTAAAAGACTTAGTTTAATCCGAAAGGGAAAGTTTAAACAGCTTCATTGTTAATGTTTTCAGTTAATTTCACGCAGAACTATAAAATTTCTCAAATGAATATCAAATCGGACAAAACCATTATTTTATTATTAATACTTTTCGGTTCTCTGTTCAACATCCAAGCCCAGCCTATAAAACCTATGCCTGCTGGAGAACTTTTGTTGAATTTGAAAAAACTCAATGTGCTTGGTACAGCGATGTACATTGCCGCTCACCCAGACGATGAAAATACCGTGATGCTATCGTGGTTGGCCAAAGAGCGTAAAGTAAGAACAGCCTATTTATCAATTACACGCGGAGATGGCGGACAAAATTTGATTGGCTCAGAATTGGGCGATTTATTAGGATTGATTCGTACACAAGAATTACTAGCGGCTCGTGCGATTGATGGTCCTGAGCAATATTTTACCCGAGCAAACGATTTTGGGTTTTCTAAAAATACGGAAGAAACCTTACAGATTTGGGGAAAAGATGCTGTATTGTCAGACGTCGTCTGGCGTATCAGAAATCTTCGTCCAGATGTAATTATTTGCCGTTTCCCGCCTGATGCTCGTGCGGGACATGGCAATCACTCTGCTTCGGCAGCTTTAGCAGAAGAGGCTTTCAAACTTTCGGGTGACCCTACCAAATTTCCCGAACAATTGAAATACGTAAAACCTTGGCAAGCCAAAAGAGTAGTTTGGAATACCTTTAATTTTGGTGCTGTTTCACAGAAACCTACTGAAGGTACATTTATACAAGTAGAAATTGGTGGATATAATCCATTGTTAGGAAAAGCTTATTCTGAAATTGCGGCAGAAAGTCGTTCACAACATAAATCGCAAGGATTTGGTGTACCTCGCACACGTGGTTTACGACCTGAATATTTTGTACACAAGTTTGGAGAGTTAGCGCAGAAAGATGTTTTTGATGGCGTTGATTTAACGTGGAGTAGGGTAAAAGGAGGGAAGGAAGTAGAATCTTGGATTAACCTTGCCATTAATAGTTATAATCCAGAGAATCCATCTACCATTGTGCCGTCTTTGTTAGAAGCCTATAAAACGTTGATGAAAATTGATGATGAATATTGGAAGGCTCAGAAGAAAAAGGAATTAGAAAACATTATTATTGCTTGCACAGGTCTGTATTTTGAAGCTAATCCTAATGAATATTCAGCTTCGGCAGGGGAAAAAATTAACGTATTGGCGACAGCAGTAAAGCGTTCTGACTTTGCCGTGACTTTACAGAAAATACGTTTAGTTGGTTTGGGAAAAGACAGTACTTTTAATGTTAGTTTGGGTAATAATGAATTACAAAGAATTAGCTTCCCTGTAGAAATTCCTAAAAATCAGCCTCTAACACAGCCTTTCTGGTTAGCAGAAAAGAAAATGGGCAAAGGTATGTATCGTGTAGATGACCAAACATTGATTGGCTTACCCGAAAAACCAGCAGATTTACAAGCAGAATTTACATTTTTGATTGATAATCAACCTTTTACTTTTAGCTCGCCTGTTATCTATAAATATACGGATGAGACCCGTGGAGAATTGTATCGTACTTTTGAGATTCGCCCAGAAGTTACTGCCAATATTTCGGATAAAGTATATGTTTTTGCCAATGACCAAGCCAAAGAGGTAGAAGTAACATTGAAATCAGGTAAAAGCAAAACCTCAGGAAGCGTTAGTTTAGCATTGCCAGCAGGCTGGAAGTCTAACCCTGCAAGCATTGATTTTAATTTGGAAAATAAATACCAAGAAGTTAAGCTAGTGTTTAAAGTAACGCCTTCTAGTACTACTCCCGAAGGTACAGTAAAGGCGGTAATTAAAACAGCGAATGGTACTTATGACAGAGGGATTTTAACAGTAGCTTACGACCATATTCCGCCACAAACACTTTTCCCATTGGCAGAAGCAAAAGTAGTAAAACTGGACATTAAGACGAAAGGCAAAAATATTGGTTATATCGTAGGTGCTGGCGACGACGTGCCAATGGCTTTGCGTCAGATTGGATACAATGTAACGATTTTGACGGAGAAAGAACTGAATGAAGATTTATCTAAATTTGATGCTATCGTAGTAGGAGTAAGAGCTTATAATACTGAAGAACGTATTACTTATTACCAGAAAAAACTGATGGAATATGTAGAAAATGGTGGTAACATGGTTGTTCAATATCAGGTAAATAGCAATTTACAGAAAATAGAAACGGGCATTGGCCCTTATCCGTTTAAATTATCGCGAGATAGAGTAACGGTTGAAGAAGCAGAAGTACGTTTCCTGAAACCTGAAAGTGTTTTATTGAATACGCCTAATAAGATTACAGCCAAAGATTTTGATGGTTGGATTCAAGAAAGAGGATTATATTTCTCAAATGATTGGGATGCAAAATATGATGCTATTCTATCCTCTAACGACCCTAATGAGCCACCTGCCAATGGAGGATTGTTGTATACAAAATATGGCAAAGGGAATTATATCTTTACAGGGTATGCCTTCTTCCGCCAGTTGCCAGCGGGCGTTTCTGGAGCTTATAGATTATTCGCCAATTTGATTTCGGCAGGAAAATAATTTTTCCGACGCAACTAATGTAGAGAAATAGCCGTAAGTGTAAATAAGATGCAAGTCTTCGATTCACTTAAACGAAAATTAACATGAAAAAAACACTATTTGCTTTTTTAATCTCTACATTATTGTTTGCCATTTCTTGTAAAAAAGATGAAGAAGTTTCACCAGAAGTGAAATTTAATGTTGCACTAAATGGCTCTGTAGAAGTACCCGCCAATACTTCAACTGCTACTGGTTCTTTTGTTGGAACTTATAACAAAACAACAAAAGTGATTTCATATACGATTAGTTACAATGGTGTTACTCCTACGGCTTGGCATATTCATAAAGGAGCTGTGGGCGTAAGTGGAGCTGTAATATTTGGTTTAGGAACCACATTTAATACAGCTTACTCTAGCACAACGGCTGCCTTGACTACCGACCAAGAAACGGATTTAATGGCAGGTAATTATTATGTGAATATTCACAGTGCCTCAAAACCTGGAGGAGAAATTCGTGGACAATTGATTTTGAAGTAATTTTAGCTGTGAGCTATAAGCTTTGAGCGATGAGTTTTTTGCTTCTTTTAGCATTAAAAAAAGCGGTCAGAAAATTAATTTTTCTGACTGCTTTTTTGTGACGTTTACTGATGGCATGACTTCAAGTCATGCCATCAATCTTATTTATATAATACTAGCCTGAAAATCATTTCCTATTAGCGGGTGACTTAGGTCCTATTGATTACCCACATCTTTTAAGAAAGTTGAAATGAAGATGTGATTATTGATAGAATTGATTGAAATGGGCTTAAATCGCCTTTCAAACCGAGCTTTGGTCGACTCATGTCACAGCCTGATTACTTGAATCTCTTATCTCTAGCGAGGGACTTAAGTCCCTCGCTAGAGATAAGAGATTGATTGTTAGTTATTTATACACTTGTGGGTAATCAGTAGGACTTAGGTCACCCGCTAATAGGAAGGGCTAGACTTAAAATTTACTAAAAATAAAAAATCTCATGGCTCAAAGCTTATAGCTCACAGCTAAAAACTACCTATTAAACTTAATCCTCAACACAGTAGCATCATATTTGCCATTCACAAAATTGCCTACTACTTCTAAGCCGAACAATTTACCAATGCCAGATAAACCATAGCCAACCTCCACATATTCAAATTGTTGATTAGGCACTTTTAAATAATTGGCAAAAACAGACTCTTTCAACCCATAAATCCTAAGCGGAGTAATTTGAGTTAATAGAAAGTGATTAAAATCATGTTGTGCAAATACTTCTAAATAATTGCCCGTAGTGCTATGTAAATAATAATCTAAGTTTCTAAAAGCATCAAATCTGAAAGAACGGAGGATAGTCTGATTACCATTGAAATGGCGGTAATCAATAAAGTAATTCGGTTTTTGTATAAATCCTCCATAATTAGTCAAAACGTGCAAATTTCCCAACTTCTCTAAATCAAAGAATTGTTCATAAGAACCTTGCAGGCGAGAAAACTGACTTTCAGATAATAATCCATTGGTAGATTTAAGTCTGAAAATAGGATTACCCGTATTAATGGTATATTCACGGTCGTTGAATTTGCGTTTTTTGGCAAAAGGTCTCCAAATGATTTCTCCTTCGGTCAAAAACGTTTTATGTTTTTCAAAGTCAGTATTGGCTAATTCTGCATTCTCAGGAGTATTAGAACTAAAACTTCTGTCTTTTACATCAATCCAAGGCTTAAAAGTCTCCAAATTTTTTAATGCCATTCTTTCAGCATATTCAAGGTTTAATCGAATAGTTACCTTTTCAGATAGTCGATTCCTATATTCAATACTAGCATAATCTTTTTGGTAAATTTTCAGATAATTGCGTTCCGCCAACATCGTATAAATGGTGTTAGCTGGTGTAGAAATAGGTCTGTCGTCATTAAACTGCTGAATGTATCGTCCAGTTTTTACTTCAATTGATTGCTGATTTTTTAAATAATAATACCCAAGATTCCAGTTAAGGGCTTTTCTTCCTAATGCATATCTTAAATCACCATAAAATGATTGCCTTTTAGTGAGTTTCTCTCGAATATCATATCTTAAAGAAGCCTTTAAAAAATATCCATCTACAGTATTAACAAAATCCAAAGAAGGAATTTGATCTAACGGAGAAGTGTAGCTAAGAGATTTATTAAAGAACCCGAACAAATCGTCTCTTTTACCATAGTTATACGTTTTGCCGAAAATCAAATGTGAAAATTTGAAAGCAGGCAAATTTCTGATTGAATCTTTCTGGTATTGCTGTTCGTTGGTTTTAGCGATGCTATCCGCTTGGGCATAACCTTTTATCTCCAAGTCTGTCAATGGCACTTGTCTTTCTTCATTCCAAAAATCAGCACTACGTTTACTGTGGAGGCTATCAATTTCAACGTTATACGACCGTACCAAATCTATATCTTCGCCCTTTTTCTTTCTCTCTTTCTTGTCTTCTTTTTCAGCTTCTTTCAAAAACTTGTTGAGTTGCTTACGAGTAACCTGTTTCTGATTAAGGGCTATTTTGCTGTTTACTTTCTCGCTTTTCAATTCTTTGGCCTCTGCTTTATCAATTTTCTCATCGATTACCACAGGTCGTTGATGATACTTTTCATTGACTGCAACGGTATAATTTCTAACGTTGGTAACATAATTAAAGAAACCTTTGAAGCCAAAAGCATCAAAATCAGAACGGAAAGTATAATTGATGGGTAACCAGATTTCTTTGTTAGGTGCAAAAATCATTTTAATTCTGTTTGAAATATTGTCGCTACTAAAGTGTAAATCCAAACTGTGGATATACCAAGAATCTTCTATGATATTGATAATACCATCAAATACATTATCATTTTTTGATTTAGGTGTCACACGTATTTTGTTTACCGTCTGCCCATTTTCTGTAAAAAAACCTTCATACTTAAATTTGTAATACGCCAAAGCAGTAGGTGACAACGGAGACACCATATCTCCAAAGGGTTTGGGATTATAAAAGTTGGTGCGTGATACAGGAATAAAGTTTGTTCCTTGGCTTTGTAATTGTTTGGGCAAGTTGTTACGCGTAGAAACTACTTTTTCTCTTACTGAAGATGGCTGTTTGAAAATAACATCATTGATAGATTCCAAAACATATACTTGTCCGATTTTTAATCCGGATTCCTTTTCAATTTTTTTTCCAGCCAACATCTTTATCAAACCTGATACCTCGCTTACTTGCCCAGTACCTTTTACATAAGTTCTAGCAGAGTATTCATTGAGTTCTAATATTTTGAAACGAGCCATCGAAATAGCCTTTCGCATGATAGTATAGGCAGGGTCTTCGCTCTTAGCAGAAAATTCCACTTCTTTCAAACTGATTGCTTGTTCCTCTAATACTATTTCAAGGGGTAAATAATCATTATTAACGACAACCTGCTTTTCTAAGGTTTTATGTCCTAAATATTGAAAGATGATGGTATAATTCCCAGGGTCTAAGGCGAGCTCATATTTCCCATCTTCGTTAGCCATCGTTCCTTTGGAGCTACCTTTTACGATAATGGAAGCAAAAGAAAGGTATTCACCATGAGTATTTTTAACAGTCCCTTTTATTCCTCCTGCAAATGTTGAAAAGCCAAAACAAATAGTGATAATAGTAATGATAAAGATTTTGTTGATAAATGAATTCATAATAACTCAGTTTAAAGATTAATAGCTTTGATATAATTAATAAAATACAGATGCAAGTTAAACGAAAAGGTTGCCTATATTAGACAACCTTTTGTTAAAAAACCCTAAATGTGATGACTAGTAAAGTTTTGGGATGATTGGTAAACGAGAAAAACGACTAAAATTAAAAATATTATTGCCCAAAAGCCCATGTAAGGAACTCGGGCATTACTTTGCTCCAAGTTTGTTGATTATGTTCTCCGCCTTCTACTTGTCTGTAAACGATGTCTTCATTCTTTTTATAGCCATGTTTTTCTAATTCTTTCATTAAATCGAGTGTATCGTCAATGGCATCAATGATGCCATTATTGTTTCTATCAGAAGTTTCATCATTGGTGCCTGCCTCAAACCAAAATTGTTGGTTTTTGTGGTATTTACCCTTTCTGACGATGTTGTGCATTATCCTATCGTTTTCATCCGTGTAACCATCCTCCTCAGCTTTTTGTCGCCACCACAATGCACCCGAGAAAACACCCACTTTGGCGAATACCTTCGGATGATTCCACGCAATATCCATTGCAGATAATCCACCTAAAGAAAAACCAGCCATTACTCTATTTTTTGATGATAATGAATAAGAATTTTCTAAAAAGGGTAACAATTCTTTTAAAACAAAGTTAGCGTGGTGATGAGCCTTATTTCCTCGGTTTTTATAGTCAGCTTGCGATGCTGTTCCGTATTCTTGTAAGCGTTCGTTATTGGCGTGAATGCCGACACATAAAATAGGAGATATTTTGTTGTCATCCATCAAAGATGAAATCCATTGTTTGATTTTTAAGGCATCAAAGTCTTGGCCATCATTAAAAATAATCAAGTTGAGCGAATTATTTTTTTTAGGATATATTAAAGTGATATGAACAGTTCTATTTAGGTAGGCTGAATAAATATTATCCTCAATTTGAAGGATTTCAGAGGAAGAATTTTGTGAATATATAGTCATATGTGAATTAGCAATTTTTGGATTATTCCCGAAAATAAACAAATTGTTAAATATTTCACAGATAAATTATTCCAATGTTTTGTTTTGAAAGTTAAAAACAGTTTCTATTTTAGAGTAAAGATTCTAACTAAAACAGAATTCTGAGTAAAACACCTACTTTTATCTGAAAGTATTGCCAAGTGGTAATTTTGTAGTAAATTAAATAGTCTAAATCTAGCTGTGAATAAATTTTTGAAATAATGTAAAACCCTCACCAACAAAATGCAAGAACGTTATATCAAGTATTATTCTCATCATCTCGGAGCAGATAATGAATTGTTGATTTTTGGAAATTGGGGCTATCCAGTGATTGTTTTTCCTACTACTATGGGGAGATATTACGAGGCAAAGGATTTTAAGCTAATTGAATCAGCAAAAAAGCAAATTGAAAGCAGCAAAGTAAAAATTTATTGCCCCGATAGTATTGATAAATATTCTTGGTATGGCAAACACTTGCATCCCTCAGAGCGTATACAGAACCATATTTATTACGACCAATATTTAAATGAAGAATTGATTCCTGCCATCATGCGTGAATGCAATACCACAAAAGTAGCTGTAGCAGGCTGTAGCTTTGGCGGTTTTCATGCGGCAAATTTTGCTTTTCGTCATCCTGATAAAGTATCACACCTTTTTACAATGGGTGCTGCTTTTGATATACGTTCGTTTTTGAATGGGTATTATAGCGAGAGTGTTTATTTCAACAATCCTCCTGATTATCTCCCTAATGCCATGCATCCAGATTTATGGCAAATGAATATCGTGTTGGGTACGTGCAATGCTGATTTTTGTAAACCCGAAACTGAACGCTTATCTAAAATTTTGGCGAATAAGAAAATCAACCACTGGCTAGATGTCCGTTGGCATGGAACACACGACTGGGATATTTGGCGAGAAATGTTCCCTGAATATTTAAATAGAATATAATCAAAAAATACTTCAAGAATGAATTAATCATTCATCAAACCTGTAAAATTGAATTTGAGCATTATGAAAAAAATAGGTATCCTTCACGGAATGGAATCCTCTTTTCCAGAGGCATTTGTAGAAAGAGTAAATCAAATAGCACCATCGGGCATCGTGGCTGAGCGAATGATTGTTGAGAAAGTAATACAAGGGGAATCTAGCGGATATGATGTAATTATCGATCGTATTTCTCAGGATGTACCATTTTATAGAGCAATGCTCAAAAATACGGCAATGGCTGGTACGGCAGTTATCAACAATCCTTTTTGGTGGTCGGCAGATGAGAAGTTTTTTAATAATGCATTAGCGTTAAATGTGGGCGTACCAGTACCCAAAACTGTATTATTGCCCTCAAAAGAACGCCCAACAGATACTTCTGAGACTTCATTCAGAAACCTGAAATTCCCATTACCTTGGGGAGATATTTTTGATTATATCGGTTTCCCTGCCTATATGAAACCTCATGCGGGTGGTGGCTGGAAAAGTGTTTATAAGGTAAGAAACCCCGATGAATTATTCTCTGCTTATGATGAAACCGACCAACTGGTGATGCTTTTGCAGGAGGAAATTACTTTTACAGATTACTTCCGTTGCTATTGTATCGGTGGCAAAGAAGTAAGAATAATGCCTTATGAACCAAGAAATCCACATCATTTACGCTATGTAGCCGAAATGCCTACAGGACCAGCAGCCAAGAAATTATTGGCAACGGTAAAAGACTATGTACTTAGACTGAACAAGGCATTGGGCTATGATTTCAACACAGTTGAGTTCGCTATAAAAGACGGAATTCCTTATGCGATAGATTTCTGTAATCCTGCGCCAGATGCAGACATTAATTCGGTTGGTCAGGAAAACTTTGAATGGGTAGTAGAGACTGCTGCTAAAGTGGCAATTGACCGTGCTAAAAAACATAAACCTGGTAAAGACAACCTTACATGGGGTACTTTCCTTACGTCGTCTGTAGCAGGGAATGCAAGAGATACTATTTTTGAAAGTAAAAAATAATGATGTTGTAAAAGGGAATCAGTATCGGACATTGATACTGATTTCTTTTTCAGCCCTTAAACCTTCCAAACTTATGCCTTTATTTACCATTGGAATTGAAGAAGAGTTTCAGACCATCGACCCCGTAACGAGGGAGTTACGCTCGCACATGAGTAAAATTGTTGAAGGCGGGCAGATTATTTTACAAGAACGAGTAAAAGCTGAAATGCACCAAGCTGTAGTAGAGGTGGGAACGAATATCTGTTATAATATTCAAGAAGCAAGAGAGGAGGTAACCGACCTTAGGCGAAATATCATCCAACTTGCCGAGCAAAATAACCTTCTATTAGCAGCAGCAGGGACACATCCATTTTCAGATTGGCAAGACCAACTGATTACCCCGAGTCCGCATTATGATTCTTTGATTGATGAAATGCGTGATGTCGCCAGAGGTAACTTGATTTTCGGATTACACGTACATGTGGGCATCCAGAGTAGGAATGAAGGCATACAGATATTGAATGCTGTTCGTTATTTCTTACCCCACATTTATGCGCTTTCTACCAATTCGCCTTTTTGGTGTGGAAGGAATACGGGTTTTAAATCGTATCGTTCGAAAGTATTTGATAAATTTCCTCGTACAGGTATTCCCGAGTTTTTTGCATCTGCTAGTGAATACGATGAATATATCAATTTGCTGGTAAAAACAAAATGTATCGATAGCGGAAAGAAAATCTGGTGGGATATTCGCTTGCATCCTTATTATGACACCATTGAATTTAGAATTTGTGATATTCCGATGCGGGTTGATGAAACCATTTGTTTGGCTGCATTAATGCAGGCGTTGGTGGCTAAAATCCATAAGTTGTTAAAACAAAACCTGAATTTTAGGTCGTACAGAAAGGTATTAATCAATGAAAATAAATGGCGCGCAGCCAGATATGGTATCCATGCAAAACTGATTGATTTTGGCAAACAAGAAGAAGTACCATACAGTGATTTATGTGATGAACTACTAGATTTTGTAGATGATGTATTGGATGAATTAGGCAGCCGCAATGAAGTAGCATATATCAAAGAAATCCTTAAAAATGGTACTGGAGCAGACCGTCAGTTAGCAGTATTTGAAGAAACTAACGATTTAAAAAGTGTAGTAGATTATATCGTTCAAGAAACAAGATTTGGTATTTAAAAGGGTAGTAAAGCTATGTTAAATTTTGTTTTGTATTCTGTAACAAATTGATTTTAAGGCTATTTTTAGTAAATTGCGTCGATTTAATAAGTTAAGTAGAGATTAAATCTTTGATAAAAATTCACATCAACAAATTTACGATGCAAAATATTTTGACAGAAAAACCACTAAAAATAGCAGTTTTAGATATGTATGACAACGTAGCTGGAGAAGGCATGCGTTGTATTATTAATTTGGTTAACGAATTCAGAGTACAAAAAAATATTGAAGTAAATACAGAGGTTTTTAATGTTCGTGCGAATACTGAAATCCCAAATTTAGAACATGATATTTATATATCCTCAGGTGGGCCGGGTAGCCCATTACCTTCTGATGAAGCATGGGAAAAGCCATATTTTGCCTTAATTGATTCAATATTCGCCCATAATAAATCTGAGGAAGTATTAAATGGAGAAAGCTCGCCAAAATTCTTGTTTTTGATTTGTCACTCTTTTCAGTTGGTAGCACGTCACTTAGAAATTGGGAAAGTGACCAAAAGAAAAAGTACATCCTTTGGTGTATTTCCTGTGAACCCAATTGACAAAACAATTAAAGAAGCATTGTTTGAAGGCTTACCCGAACCATTTTATGTGGTGGATTCTCGTGATTATCAATTGGTAAGTCCCAACTTGAAGATTATCAAAGAATTAGAAGTACAGATTTTACGCATGGAAAAAGAACGTCCACACGTAAACCTAGAGCGTGCTATTATGGCTATCAGGTTTTCTAACGAAGTATTTGGTACACAGTTTCACCCCGAGGCTGATGCACAAGGAATGCTAAAATTGCTGATGTCGGATGAAAAAAAGAAAGCTGTGATAAAAACGCATGGAATCGAAAAGTATAACGATATGATTGCGAAGCTGGACGACCCTGATAAAATCATGCTGACAGAATCTATCATCATTCCAAAATTTCTTGAAAAAGCCTATTCTACCATCAGTCAAAAAGAACTTTTTGGAGAAATGGCATAATTTGTTTTTGAAAATATCCTTGTTATGCAAAAAGAAATCAGAGCTTCATTTAATCAATCCTTTTCTGAAGTAAAGTATCAAGAGTTTTTGGCAGATTTAAACAATGCTACGCAAGGCTCTCTTGAGTTTAGAGTAGCAGAAACACCTGTTTTTGTGCCCAAATCCTTGAAAGATAAACTCATAAGTACTTGTGAAAGTATTATTGATGTAATAGCAGGGGATGATTTTAAGGCGAAGACTGATAAAGCTATACCAACAGAACAAAATGTGCCTAATGAAAATGAACATACCTCTTTCTTAGCGATAGATTTTGCAGTTTGTCAGGATGACCAAGGCGAATTTGTGCCACAGTTGATTGAATTACAAGGTTTTCCATCATTGTTTGGGTTTCAGTATTTATTGTCTGAAACTTTTCAAAAGCATTACAACATTCCTGACGATTATGATTTTTTGTTCAATGATTTTGATAGAAAATCATACATTGACGCTTTTAAAAAACTAGTGGTCAGCGATGAGCAACTTGAAAATGTTATCATTTTAGAGATTTATCCTGAGAAACAAAAAACAAGGGTTGATTTTGAAGTAACCGAAAAGCTCATTGGTGTTAAAGCTGTGTGTCTTACTAAAATCATTAAAGAAGGACGTAAACTATTTTATATTAACGATGGTGTAAAAACGCCTATTCATAGAATATACAACCGTTTGATTTTTGATGATTTAACTAATTTCCCAGATTTACGAACAGCATTTAGTTTAACAGATGATGTTGATGTTGAATGGATTGGACATCCAAACTGGTTTTTCAGAATCAGTAAATACACCATGCCATTTTTGAATAATCCTTATATTCCTGAATGTAGATTTTTAAGTGATTATACAGGTAAATTTCCAGAAAATTTATCAGACTATGTATTAAAACCCCTTTTCTCTTTTGCAGGGACAGGTGTGAAAATCAATGTATCGGAAAGCGATTTAACAACTATTACCGACCCTGAAAATTATATTTTACAAAAGAAAGTAAAATATGAACCTGTCATACAAACTACTGATGGTAGTGCAGTAAAGTGCGAAATAAGGATGCTTTATATTTGGCAAAAAGATGAAGCAAGACCAATATTATTGAGCAATTTAGCCCGACTTTCAAGAGGAGAAATGATTGGAGTACGCTTCAATAAAGATTTTGACTGGGTAGGGGGTAGTGTTTGTTTTATGGAGAGATAGGTTTAATGGAAACCTATTTTGATAAAATAATTTAAAGAATACAATAATAGTTCTATGGAAAAGAAATCTACAAAACAAGAAGGGAATCAGTATGACAAAATTGTTAAAGAGAATATTGACAGCATTATTCCAGCTTTGATGAACAACATACTAGGATTTAAAGTAAATGAAGCAATTGTTATCAAGGAAAAACTACAACAAACTAAAGAAAAAGAAGCAGATGCTTTGCGGATTATTAAAAATCCAAATGGAGAGGAATTTATTCTACATCTTGAATTTCAAGTAGATGATTATCCCAAAATGATTTACCGCATGATTGATTATTGGGTTTTACTAAAATCAAAATATCAATTACCAATACTTCAATACCTCATTTTTATAGGCAGTGGACAACCTAAAATGAAAAAAGACTTGTCGGAAGATGGGAATTATTTTCATTTTGAACTTATTAATATTACTGAGTTTGATTACACCCTATTCTTGACTTCCAATAATCCAGAAGAAATACTACTAGCTGTTTTAAGTGATTTTGGGAAAGATAAAGCAGAAGATGCTTTATATCAAATTGTACATCGACTTGAAGTTATAGTAAATGACCAAAGAACTTTTCAAAAATATTTAAGGCAATTGCGTGTTTTGTCAAAACTTCGTAAATTAGATGGCAACGGCCAACCGTATAAAATTCGACGATATGATACAGAACATGGATAAATACATTGATGCTGAAAATGATTATCTTGTTATCAATGCCAAAACAAAGATGATTGAAAAATTACTTGTTAAGAGTAATCATACCATCAATGAAATTGCAGATTTTGCAAGTGATAGTATTGATTTTGTTATTAGCATTAAGCAAAAAATGATAGATAACAAGTCTTAATTTCTTATTCTTTTCTAAAAAATAAATGGGTATAAAATTCATTTATTTCTTCTTCTTTCATGAAAATTTGCCTTTTTGTAACACTATCTTTTCTCATAAATTTCTATTCAAGCAATGAGCCTATAATAGTAGCTAAACCCAAACCAATCTTAACAGCTGCAGAACAAACTGATAAGTATTTGCCCTATTTAAAAGGTAAGCGTATCGGTATACTGGCTAATCCAACCAGTATTATTGGTAAAAGGCATTTAGTTGATAGCTTAGTAGCTTTAGGCATTAATGTTGTAAAAGTTTTCGGACCTGAACACGGCTTTAGAGGGAATGCTAGTGCTGGGGTAATAATCGGTGATGAAAAAGACCCAAATACAGGCATCAAAGTGATTTCATTATATGGTTCAAAAAGAAAGCCATCTGTTGAAGACCTCAAAGATATTGATTTAATGATTTTTGACATTCAAGATGTTGGGTGTCGTTTTTATACTTACATCAACGTATTGCGTGATGTGATGGAAGCTTGTGCAGAGAATAACAAAGAACTGTTGATTTTAGATAGACCCAATCCGAATGGGTATTTAGTAGATGGTCCTATCTTAGATATGAGTTTAAGGTCTGGTGTGGGTAGATTTCCGATTCCTATTGCCCACGGAATGACGATTGGAGAATTTGCACAGATGATAAATGGGCAAGGTTGGTTAGCGAACAAAATGATTTGTAAATTAAAAATCATTCCTGTGAAAAACTACACCCATGAGGATGCTTACACCTTGCCTGTGAAACCATCGCCTAATCTTAATACACAACAAAGTGTAATGCTTTATCCAATTATGTGTTTGTTTGAAGGCACTATTATTAGTCAGGGGAGGGGTACGTATTTCCCTTTTACAGTATTAGGGAGTCCAGCTTTGAAAGGTACTTATAGCTTTTCTTTTAAGCCCGTAAGTATTAAAGGCATGAGCGAAAAGCCTTTGCATATGGATAATGAATGCTATGGGATAGATTTTAGAAACTATGATATTGAGTTACTCAGAAAAAGTAAAAGAATCAATATTCAATGGATGATAGATTTTTATCAGGCTTATCCATTCAAAGATAAGTTTTTTGATAGATCTCAGAGTGACCAAATGTTGAATATTGATGTACTAGTAGGTAATTCTGAATTTAGAAAACAGATTATTGAAGGGAAAAGCGTAAAAGAAATTCAAGATTCTTGGGAACCTCAATTGTCGGAATACAAAACGATGAGAAAAAAGTATTTGATTTATAAGTAATGAGTGAGTTAGTGAATGTGTAATTTTTTTTAATCAGCTATCATTTTGAGTTCTTTAATTTTGATACTTTTTATCCTCTTTTTTTGATATACTCAAACTTTGTTCTTAGGATATAGGCTGCATCTTCGTCGCCTAATAATACCGCTTTGTTGAAATCATTAATGGCATTTTCTACCTGACCAATGCAATACCTGGCCATTCCTCGCCACCGTAAGGTCTCGGGGTTTTCACTTCTAAAGAACCAATCTGCTTTATCAAATTCCAGAAAGGCTCTATCATATTCTTTTAATTTATAAAGTACTTTTCCTTTGATTACATAAGCTTCGCCTACTGTATTATCAAAAGAAATCGATTGTTCAATATCATATAATGCCGAGAAGTAATTTTTTAGCATCAAGTTCGCTTTACTTCTGTAAAAGTAAGCTCTAGAAGATTTTGGAAAGTGGTTTAATTTTTCAGTGAAAAATAACTGTGCTTCAACAAATTTATTTTCATGAAGCAATATTTCGCCTTCTTCTAATTTTTCACGGTCACGAAACTTAAATAGCTTTTCCTCCAACCAGTTGAAAAACATCATGGTCAGTACAAATGGCAGGAAGAAAAACAATAATAACCACTCCATACAATTATAAATTTTGTAATTCTACTTGTACTTTTTTAGGTAAGCTTGAAACAACCAACTGATAAGAATGTTCAGTAAGTTCTTTTAATTGTGTTGTAGATGCATTATCTCCATTTACGGTATTCCAGTGCTTTTTGTTCATGTGATACCCTGGAGTGATATAATGAAACTCTTCTCGTAATTGAATCGCTCTGTCAGGGTCACATTTTAAGTTTACGGTAAAAGTCTCAGTATCAAGCCCCGTCAATGCAAACATTTTGCCCATTACTTTATACACCAAAGTATCGGGTCCAAAGGGTAATTCTTCTGTTACTCCTTTCATCGACAGGCAAAAATCTCTGAATTCTTCAATATTCATTGTTCCCTTATCTAAAGAATGCTCTGTAAATCATGACAATTACACACATCAAAAACATCAAAATTGATATTTTATTGATGACGTGCATCGTTTTAATGTTAAAATTAGTAGGCTTTGAAGGATCAGGCTTACTGAATATTCTAAAGAAGTATCCAAATGCTTCTCCTAATTTGAATTGGTCTTTTAATTTTGACATTGTCTTGTGTTTATAATGGTATATTGGTGAAAATGATTAATACAAATAGATAAAGTTATTCGAAAACAGCCTCTAAAGATGCTGCTGGTTCAAACCAAACACCATCTTCTTTGATAATCCCAATCAATTCATCAACCGCATTATCAGCATGAACCGATTTTTTTACCACGTTTTGCCCACGATATAGCGCAATTTTATCTTTTCCAACCCCTACGTATCCATAATCAGCATCTGCCATTTCGCCAGGACCGTTTACGATACACCCCATGATGCCAATTTTTACACCTTTTAAATGCTCTGTTCGCTTACGAATCAAGGCAGTGGTTTCTTGTAAATCAAACAGCGTTCTACCACACGAAGGACAAGAAATGTATTCGGTCTTGCTCATCCTAGTACGGGCGGCTTGCAAAATACCAAAGGCTGTTGAATTGTAACTTTTTGATTTCGTTAATAGTTCAGCTTTTTCTGATAAATCAGGTAATTTTAATAATATTCCATCACCGAAGCCATCAATCAACAATCCTCCGCAATCAGTAGCTGAAAATAGTTGAAAATCACTTTCTGGAAGGTTTTCATATTTTCTTACTAACACTCCTGGAGTACTTATATTTTGTGCTATCAATTCAAAAAACAAACGGCGTAACGCTGGCATAGCGTGTTCGTTATCTGTTTCTACTACCAAAACAAGGGTTTTGTCAGCTTTGATTTGCCCAATCACTGAGGTATCTAAATTGGATAGATTGATACTTAAAAAGTTTAAAAAATCATGCCTGTATGATTGTGTTTGATATTGTTCTAAAGTAAACAAAGGGAATTTATTTACTTTATCAGTTTGTTTATCCCACGCAGGAGCGTCCAAAATTTCTTTTAGCCCCATTGGCAACATATATTTTGCAGGGTTATTGGCTGTATAAATATAGTCAGCTCCCAAATCGTTCATTGTCCATTTATCTGGCAATGGTAAATAGAAATGTCCGATTGGCTTTAAATCATCATGGGCTGAAACTTCTATCTGAGAGAAATCCGCAATTACTCTAGGTACATTATGTCCACCAAAATTGGCTACTTCGTGGGTATGTCGTCTAAAATATTGAAATGGATTAATAGGAGAATCGAATGAGTGTTGAGTTTGGAGTGTTGAGTTGGGAGTGTAGGCTGAAATTGTTGTTGATTTTTCTTTTCTATGGGTATATCTGTCAATTAAAGCCTTGGCTACTGGTGCTTCAAATTCAGGGTCTTCCGTTAAAGAAACTCTTACAGTATCTCCCAGACCGTCTTCTAATAAAGTACCAATACCTACCGCCGATTTAATTCTTCCATCTTCACCTTCGCCTGCTTCAGTTACGCCTAGGTGCAAAGGATAGGGTTTTAGACCTTCTTCTGCTAGTTTTTTGCACAACAATCTGTAAGCTTCCACCATTACTTGGGTGTTGGATGCCTTCATTGAAAGTACGATATTGAAATAATTTTCATCTTCGCAAATTCTCAAAAACTCCAATGCCGATTCTACCATTCCTAGTGGTGTATCACCATAACGGCTCAAAATTCTATCACTCAATGAACCATGGTTGGTACCAATACGCATGGCAGTGCCATATTCTTTGCAAATATTTACTAATGGTAAAAATTTATCCCTGATTCTATCTAATTCTACTTGATAGCCAATCTCGGTATAATCTATCGTTTCAAAACGTTTTTTATCCGCATAATTTCCCGGATTGATTCTTACTTTTTCTACCAACCTTGCTGCCAATTCAGCGGCATTTGGTGTAAAGTGAATATCAGCAACTAATGGTACGCTATAACCTCTTACTCTCAACTCTTTGCGAATATTATCCAAATTCTGTGCTTCCTTCACTGATGGTGCGGTAATACGCACATATTCACAGCCAGATTCCACCATTCTAATGGTTTGCTCTACTGACCCAAGCGTGTCTAACGTATCAATGGTAGTCATAGACTGTACTCTGATAGGATAATCAGAACCCATAGGCACATCGCCGACGTTTACAGTTATCGTTTTTCTACGAGAATATTCAGTTAATGAATTGGCATAGCGGTTGCCATTTTCAATCAGGCTATTAATAGTTTGAGTAGTTGACATGGATTATTGAATTGTTCTATGCAAAGATACAAGATTCTGTAATTCACTTTTGAGTTTATACAAAAAACCCCGATAAACTTAAAACGTTTATCGGGGCTGAATGGTTATATTAAATTTGAAATAAAACACTTTCAAATTAATCATATTTCAAATTTATCGCTTAAAACTCCCCAAACTCATCTACCAAATATTTTTGTACGATACTAATATCGCCTTTTGAAGTAAGGTCAGGTACGTTTTCTTCTACAGGTACCGTAATTACTTTCTTAGCGTTTTCTTTAGCCATTTTCATGACAGCACTTGGCAATTCCCGTTCATTACGAACTGGATTAAATGGTTCTTTACTTACATATTCCAGAATATCATCATAATAAAAATGGAATACATTCATGTTTACACCAATCTTACCATTTTTGTCTTTGGCAGACTCTATTTGTTCATCATTTGGTTTCTCGATGATTTCAATCAAATAATCTTCCTCATCAGCTTTGATTACCGCAAAAGCCTTTACTCTTTCTGGAGCAACCCCTAAAGCAATACTTTCATAAGAAACAACAGCATTGGGTACAGGACAATCTTTCAACAAAGTAAGTACCTTGACCGAATACAAATTATCAGAATTACATACAGTGAATCTTTCGCCTTTCCATTCAGGGGTTTGTTCTAATGCCTGTTGAATGGCATCGGCTGTACCAGCAGGTTTTTCACGGTCTGGGGCAATTTGTTGTGTGGCGTATTTAAAAGTAATTCCCCATGCTTTGTTGTCGGTTACCAATTGGTCATAATAAGGTTTGGTAACGTTATCTTTTGGGTTTTTTAAAATCAATACTTCTGTATACCCAGCACGATGTGCGTTATAAATTAAATAATCCATAAATGGGCGACCATCTTTTCCTACACCAATCATTCCCTTCGGAAGTGTGTTTGCTTGTTCAATTAATGTAGAATCTAACGTTTCTGTGCCTTCTGCTTTTTTCATTCTTGACGACATTCCGCCCGCCATGATTAGTAATTTTGCCATTTAAAGATTTTTTATTTTGCTAGTTGGGTTAATTTTCTAAGCTTGTACCCTCGTCAATCTGAATGATATAAGCTTTACCTCCTTCATTTTCAATACTTTTAGCTACTGCTTCGGGATTTTCTGGGGCGTACACAAACATACATCCACCACCACCAGAACCGTTTATTTTGCCTCCTAATGCTCCAGAGGCTTTGGCTGCGGCTAACATTCTATCAATTTTAGGAGTTGATATTTTTAATAATGCTTGTAAATTTAATTGATGTTGATTTAATAATTCGCCAAATTTTTCATGGTTTAATGTTTCTGCCTTCAATAATGCGAGGGCTTCAATCAAAATTTCACGATTATCAATATTGGCTTTTATCAAATCTAATTCTTCATTATTCAACAATTTAACGAATGCCTCGACGTCTTCTTGTGTAACGCTAAACAATGAAAAATCTGGATACTCCTTTTTGATTTTTTCTACAGCTTCCAATACACCATACTTTACTCTTTTCAAAATACCGACTGTATCTTTAGGTTCAAGAGAATCTCCGAGTACAAAACTTCCAAATTTTGGTTTGAGCGTTTCTACATAAATCTTAGGCGTCGATTCCAAATAAATTACATTGCCAACGGCAGTTGAATAATGATCCATCATCCCTCCAGCTTCCTTAAATTCCACTACTTCTGCACGGTAAGCTATTTCTGCTATTTCGCTGGCAGATAGTGGTTTAGGTTCATCGGCTATTCTGGATAAAAAATGAATCCAGTTGGCCAATAATGCAGATGAACTTGATGTACCCGAATTAATCGGAATATTGCCTTCAACAGTACATTCTAATCCCTTTTTAAAAGAATATCCTTGTCGCTGTAATATATTCAAAGCTGACCTAAAGTAGTCTCTTTTATGTAAATAAGGTAATTCTGGATAGATATCGAAACTAATTTCTGAATCTATATCGGGTAAATGTAAAATTGCCTTCCCATCGTTCCTATTTTCGCCAGTAATGTGTACTCTTTTAGAAATTGCGGCTGCAATTACTGGCAGTCCTAGATAGTCTTGATGCTCACCAAAAAGACAAATTCTGCCTGGTGTTGATACTTTAATCTTATTACTCATCGATGGTCGGTAATTAATTACTGCAAAAATAGTGTTTTAATTTGAAAGTTTGAAAATTTGAAAATGAATTTTGGTCTATTTGATTTTACAAAAATGTTAATCAATCGTTTATCATAACTATCATTTAGCATTTTTTAAAAAGAAAACATCATTTTCAAATTTTCAAATCACCAAATCTTCAAATTATATTTAATATTCGTCTGTTAGTCCAAAGATACGTTTGTTGGTTTTCCATTTTCCTCTGGTAAAGTCTGGAATTTCAACCGAAGCCGAATTTTTCGCAATTGAAAGTTCTGATAATGGACTAATTGCCGACCACACCGCTGCATCATACACATCAATTGGCGGTGCTACCTTTCTTTTAATAGATTCTATGAAAGCTCTTAATACAAAGTAGTCAATCCCGCCATGTCCTGCGTTTTCAGCATCCTTGGCATGTGTTTTCCAAAGTGGGTGGTCGTATTTATCTTGATATTCCTTGAAAGGATCCCAACGGTCATGATTCTTCGCCAAGCTTTCTAAGTAAATAGATTTGTTATCTTCTGTCCAGATTCCTTCCGTACCTTGTACTCTAAAACCTAACGAATAAGGACGAGGTAAATTGGTATCATGTGTAATCAAAATAGTTTCTCCGTTGGCACATTTAATCACAGTCGTTACTACATCACCCAATTTGAATTTTACTTTAGCATTCGGATGGTCGGCACCGCCTTTCTTCACAATATAATCATGCAAACCTCTTGATTTGGTAGCAGTTGATGTCAGTGAAAGGAATCTGTTACCACGATTAATATCTATCATTTCAGCTACAGGTCCTAAACCATGCGTAGGATATACATCACCATTTCTATCTATCGAATGTTGTGTACGCCATTTAGCTTCAGAAAAACCCTTTTCTCCAAATTCCACCCCACCGCCATAAGGTTGTTTACCATCATTAAACTTTACACCACGTAAATCGTGCTGATAACCACATTGTAAATGTACTAATTCACCAAAAAGATTTTGGCGAACCATATTCAACACAGCCATCACATCTCGGCGATAGCATACATTTTCAAGAATCATACAATGCGAACCTGTTTTTTCGTAGGTATTTACCAAATCCCAAGATTCTTGTAAAGTAACCGTTGCAGATACTTCCACACCTGCATATTTGCCTGCTTTCATTGTAGCAACAGACATCGGTACGTGCCATTCCCAAGGAGTAGCGATGATGATTCCGTCTAAATCATCTCGTTTTACCATGTTCTCAAAATCATGGTCGTTTTTTTGATATACAGCAGGCTCTTTTCGACCTTTATCTTTCAACATTTTCAAAGAAATAGCAATTGCATTAGGGTCGATATCGCAGATGGCGTTAATTTCTACGTCATCACGATACATTGCCATCTCTAAATGATTCCTTCCCCTTAGTCCCACACCGATAAAACCAAGGCGAACCTTTTTTTCTTCTTGTTTAGCACCAAATACAAAATTGGGAATAGTCAGTGCGGCGGTACTTGCCAGAGCTGTTGATTGGATAAACTTGCGTCTTTGCATTTTTTTTATTTGAAGATAATGTTTTAGTAAGCATTGCAGAGTTCCTTTTAAATTTTTGAACTCAAAATCAAAAAAAGATGTTTTTAACCTAAGAAATAATTTTGAGAAAAATAATCATAATTTGTGGCTTCAAAAGAAAGTTTGACAAATAATTTATTGAAAGCCTTGAAATCAGTAATTGATTGCTGATAATTTTAAGATATTTGTTCTAAGAAAAAACTTTCTAAATAAACATGATGAATATTTGTTTAATCTTTTTTGTGATTAATTAAACAAATTTAAACCTTCTCATGTTATTCATTACGAATACCATTACGCTGATTTAGTTTAAGAGTGTTGCTGACAACCTTTCAGACGGCTTTTAAACTTTGAGACTAAATTCCGCATGATTGTCTCCAACTTACCATAATTAGTCGAAAAGCATGACTAATTAAAAGTTGAATTTAAAAAAAATCAAAGATAATATGATGCCAAAAAGAGTGTCGGTGTTTAGAAAAGAGCATTTTAATGCCGCACATCGACTGAATAATCCGAATTGGTCGGATGAGAAAAATGAACGTGTTTATGGAAAATGTAATAATTTCAATTATCACGGGCATAATTATGATTTAATCGTACAGGTAACTGGTGAAATAGACATTGAAACTGGTTATGTGATGGATATGAAAGTCTTGAGCGAACTTATCAAAGTTGAAATTTTAGATAGATTTGACCATAAAAATTTGAATTTAGATACTGAAGAATTCAAAGACATCAATCCTTCTGCGGAAAACATTGCTATCGTCATTTATGACAAACTAAAACCCAAAATCAACTCAAACTTTGACCTTAAAATTAGATTATATGAAACCGAACGAAACTTTGTTGAATACCCTGTTAGTTGATAACAATAATAAAATTAGGTTTACGGATGAAGAAATCGGGGATGAGCACATCATGACATCGGTAGATACTCCTATGCGTGATGATGCTTTTGATATGACTGACGATGAAAAGATGGCTCAGATAGAATACCACTTCAAGCAAATTATGGAGACTTTGGGATTAGATTTGACAGACGATTCATTAAAAGGTACGCCTAAAAGAGTAGCAAAAATGTATGTAAAGGAGATTTTTAGTGGTCTCGACCCTAAGAATATGCCTTCTGTGGCTCTTTTTGAAAATAAATATCAATACAATGAGATGTTAGTTGAAAAAAACATTTCATTCTATTCAAATTGCGAACATCACTTTGTACCTATTTTTGGTAAAGCCCACGTGGCTTATATCGCCAATGGACAAGTGATAGGTTTGTCTAAATTAAACCGTATTGTTCAGCATTTTGCCAAACGCCCACAAGTACAAGAACGTTTGACAATGCAAATTGCCAAAGAATTACAGAAACTTTTAGGCACAGAAGACGTAGCCATCATGATTGATGCCAAACACCTGTGTGTAGCATCAAGAGGAGTGAAGGATGATACATCAACTACTATTACAAGTTTTTATGGAGGTAAATTTGCAGAAGAAGCTACTAAAGCTGAGTTTTTGAAATATATTGCTGTGTAAAATTTTAGATAGGTTTCAATTACAAAAAAATCCGTTCAGGTTCTGGGCGGATTTTTGTGGTTTTGTGGCATAATCAGTAAAACAAATACCTTTTAAGCAAAATTATTTATTTAATGAGATTATTAAAGGCTCACAACTTGATATTGAGTTATATTTTGTAGTTTTGGATGCTGTATAATCGCTAAATTTATTAATTAAACACCTTATATTCTATGGATAAAACTTTTACCAACACATGCTATTATAAGCTTCTGGTATCATCTTCCAAGACTCATTTTGCTCACTGAAATATGATAGATTTTATAATATTAATATATCTAAATTCTTTTATTAAACTTTAATCTACTCTTTAAATGAAAAAAGTAATACTTCTACTAACGTTTATTTTACATTTTACCTCATCAATATCTTCACAATCTTACAGCATAGAAAAAACCTTTGGAGGTTTTGGTGAGATTGGAGAACAACTTAAAAATACTGTCAACACTTATTGTGTGTCAAATCAATCAATCTATTTTATTGATCCATATACAAGGAAATTAGTTATTGAAGTAGATGAACAAGGGATAATTAAAAATAAATATAAATTTCCTGTTTTATCAAAAGCTTTAAATAATGAGACATTTAATGAAATAGGCGAAATAACAATTGATAAAGAGGACCGAATTATTGTCTATTGTGAGAGTAATAAGCAAATTTTTTGCTTTGCAAAAGATGGCTCTATGGTTTATAATATTAGAAATCTGACATCCTATTTAGATAGTGAAATATGGTCAATGAGTTTTGCCACTGATTCTAAAAATAACCTCTATATTGGGACAAGAGATAAGATTACATTATTAGATAGAAATGGAAAAATTATAAAAACTATCGGGAAAAAAGGTACAAATAATGGAGAGTTTACTGGAAATATTTTTCAGATGTTTGTAGATAAAGATGATAATCTTTTTGTTGTAAATAATAATACAATGCAACAATTTGATGTTCAAGGTAATTTTATTAATAAATTCGATTGTATATATAAGGGTAAATTAGCCATAGATGAGAATGGTAAATTTTATGGAGCATCTGATTATTATACTATAAAAGTATTTGATAAAACAGGTAAGATATTGTCGAGTATAGAATTTGGAAGTTCAACTGTTTCTGTTCTGAATGTTGTTGCTGTCTTTTCTAATAAATTGATAGCCCATTCTCTTTCTGGATATAATACTTTTACTTTAGATGGGAAGAAAATTGCTGGCTTTATAAAATCTAGTGACTCAGATGGTTCATTATATTATATTGAGGACTTTAATTTTGACGAAAATGACAAATTATGGATATATGATTGGAATAAAATTCAACAATTTGGTTTGAGTAGTGAGTTTTTGCAAAGAATAAACTTTAATAAAACCAACTATTATTCGGCACCCATTATTAGTATCAAATCAACTAGTGAATTAATACACTATAATTCTCAAGACAGGACACTATATAGTGCTAACTATAAAAATAATACAAAAAAACAGATTATAGGGTTTAATAATACGGATAATCTAAACTATCTAAACATTGACTCAACTAGAAAAGAAATAATTGCGTTATGGAATACAAATTCTTCCAAAGATTATGTAAGTATTTATGATTTGGAAGGAAATTATAAACGTAATCTAGTAGAAAATAAAATTCTTGAGAGCATGGTTAGGGATAAACAAGGATATTATTACTTAATAACTAGCCAATCAAATAATAAATTTAATTTATTAATACTAGATGAAAATGGTAAAGAAGTGAATTTTTACAATTTAGCAATTGGAGAATTTGGCACTTCTGTTATTGGTATGACAATCGATGAATATGGCGTAATTCATGTAGGAATAAGAGATGTTTATGGTGGAAAAGGTTTTACAATGTATGCTTATAATAAGCAAGGGGTTATGCTTGCTTCTAAACTTAATATTGCTGATAATTCAGGTAATTTTACTGGAAACCAATCTTATCTGTTGAAATATTATAAAGGTTACTTGTATTTTGCTGATATTATTTCAAATCAAATTTTTAAAATTAAGTATACGCCTAATGGAAAAGAGCTGAAAGAAAATATTATTCTAAATCCAGATATTACTAAAACAATCGGTGAAACAGATTTCTTGTTAACTCCGACTGCTTCTTCTACTGCTCCATTTGTTTATACCCTTATCAGTGGAGACGCAATCAATTTATCTACAGATGGTAAAATTAAAATTTTAAAAAAAGGAGTAGCTAAAGTCAAAATTAGCCAGCTTGCTACGACAGAATATGCAGCGGCAGAAAGGATAGTAACAATTACTGTAAATTTATTAATGCCTGTATTCACTAATATAGAAGCAATTAATAAAAAAGTAGGTGATGCTGATTTTACTTTAAATCCGATTTCTACTTCAGATGGGCAAATTACATATAGTGTCACTTCAGGAGATGCGGTAACAGTTACTTCAAGTGGAATTGTTAAAGTAATAAAAGCTGGGAAAGCCAATATTACAATTTCACAAGCATCGAATAGTAAATTTGAAGCAAGTTCAATGATATTAGCAATTACGGTTTCTAAAGTTGCTCAGACTATCAATTTTACACAACTTCCATCAGAAATTTATCAAAATATTCGGGAGTTATCATTAAATGCTACTGCTACAAGTAATTTACCAGTTAGTTTTAAAGTTACCTCTGGTTCGGCTACTATTCTTGGAAATAATCTGAAATTGACAGGTAGTACAGGCAAAATAATAATAGAATCAAATCAAGCAGGTAATGATAAATATGAGCCCGCTCCTGCAATTAACCAAACTATTGAAGTTCTTTTGTTATTGGCTACTGATGAAGAATTACAGTCTAAAGTAAGCTTGTATCCCAATCCAGGACATGACTATTTAAATATTAAATCTGATAAAATCTTTTTAAACTACGAAATTATAAATATACATGGAGTAGAGATTGTTCCAACCAGTTTGTTGAAAGAGAATAAAATCAATCTTCAATTTTTGCCCAAAGGAGTTTATTTTATCCGTTTAATTGAAAAGAGTGGAATCTCTTCTGTGTTGAAATTTGTTATGGACTAATAAATTGTAAGGTAAGTATTCATAGATTGATTCCCGCATCAGCCTATATCTATTCGTTTTACGTAATGTTGCTTTTCAATAGCAACATTTCAAAATAAAGCCTTGACAAATTGCTCTGTCAAGGCTTTTATTTTTATTATTTACTTCAACGTCTCATCATAAAACTCATCTGCCTCTTTTTTCAGTTTAATCAATGATGCTTTGTGAATGTACATCATGTGTCCCGATTCAAAGTAGGTGAATTTTATATTCTTACGTTGTTCTGGTCGCAAACCCATGTGTGATACCACGTATTCTGCTGCAAAATAGGGCGTGGCTAAATCATAATAAGCCGAAGGTATCCATACTTTCAAATAAGGATTTTTAGCCATTGCTTGTCGCAACGTTTCGGCTACGTTCAAATATTTGTTTTGTACATTATTATAATTCCAAGGTTGTACTCTGCCTGTCAGCATCAAATAGGGCAAATCGTTTTCATATTTTAAATCCTGACGTAAATAGTTGTTTACTGTAGTAGAATAGGGCCCTGAAATGGTGGCATCCAAACTTGGGTCAAATTCATATCTTTCTCCAGCATTATCATAATCAATCCCAGTAAAACGTCCATCCAAGCGTCCAGCAGTTTTTCCTTCATCACGTAGTAATTCTTTGGTAAAACGACTGATTTCTATGCGAAGATTAGCATTGTTGATAAAAGCCTCTGAAACACCCGTCAACTTACTGAGTTTTTGAACAATTTGTTTTTTTTCATCTTCTGGTAATAAATCACCTTTCATCAATGCTGTAGCATATTCGTTTAAAGCGAAATGTTCGGCTTCACGCAAGGCTTTCTGTAAATCCCCTTGATATTCCTTCGCAATTTTTTTGTGATACCAAGCCATGGCTGTGTAAGTAGGTACATATAGAATATTCGGCAATTCATTTCCCTTGTCGAATAGAATGGTTTGGAAATTTAATACCGAAGAAATTAAAGAAATACCATTGATATACATATTGAATTTGTCTTGCAAATAACCCGAAAGTCCAGCAGAACGAGTAGTACCATAACTTTCGCCAGCCAAGAACTTCGGAGAAGACCAACGACCATATTTTACTGTGTACAATCTGATGAATTCTCCGACAGACTCAATGTCTTCCACATAACCCAAAAATTGTTTAGAGTCTTCGCCATTTACTGCTCTACTATAACCAGTATTGATAGGATCTATAAATACCAAATCAGTTTTATCAAGCCAAGAATATTCGTTGTTAACATATTTATAAGGTGGAGCTAAGGCATCGCCTTTATCCGACATCAAAATTCTTTTAGGACCAATAGCACCCATGTGAAGCCAAACTGATGCAGACCCAGGACCACCATTAAAAGTATAAGTCATTGGGCGTTTGGTAATGTCTGTTACACCGTCTTTGGTATAGGCAATAAAGAAAATGTTGCCTTTTGGTTTACCAGCTTCGTCTTTCAAAGTCATATAACCCGTAGTAGCCGTGTATGAAATAGGCTGACCATTGATAATAGTTTGGTGTTTGGTAACGACTGGAGCAGGAACTGATGAAGAGGAAGGAACTATGGCATTGGCTTGTTGAATACTTTTCAAATCTGTCTTTTCTTGGGCAAAAGAACAGAATGATAGTAGTACTAATAATAGTAAAAAGTGTTTTTTCATTTGGGAGTTAGTTAAATGATGAATGAATTGTAATTTTGTGTTTACTGAAATCTCTCAGCTTAGGCTTATTGCTTAAAGCTATTAGAAATACTTATCAACTAAAAATACAAAATCTTGATTACACATAGAGAACTATTCTTAAAAAATGTTGCCCAAACGTCTGATTTTCCGTTAGCCTTAGAAATTGAGCAAGCTGAAGGAGTGTATATGTATGGAAAAAATGGACAACAATACATGGACTTAATTTCAGGTATTGGGGTGTCAAATGTTGGACATCGTCATCCTAAAGTGGTTGAAGCCATTAAAAACCAAGTAGATAAATACTTGCATTTAATGGTATATGGCGAATATGTGCAAACCCCACAAGTAGAATTGGCGGAGGCGTTGGTAAAAACATTGACGCCTACTGAAAGTAATGTAAAACCTTTAGATAATGTTTATTTTACTAATTCTGGGACGGAGGCAGTAGAAGGGGCAATGAAATTGGCAAAGCGTTTTACGAGGCGACAAGAAATCATTTCGTGCTTTAATGCCTATCATGGTGCTACCCAAGGAGCATTGTCGCTATCAGGAAGTGAGAATTTCAAGAGAAATTTTCGCCCACTTTTGCCAAGTATCAGAAATATCCAACATGGAGTAATAGCAGATATTGCTTTAATTACTGAAAAAACTGCTGCCGTAATTATTGAAATTGTCGGTGGAGAAGCAGGGGTAAGGATTCCAGAAAAAGAATATTTTTTAGCCTTAAAAAAACGCTGTGAGGAAACTAAAACGCTGTTGATTTTAGATGAAATACAAACGGGCTTTGGTAGAACAGGTACTTTTTGGGCATTTCAACAATTTGGTATTTATCCAGATATACTGCTTTGTGCCAAAGGAATGGGAGGAGGGATGCCGATAGGGGCATTTATTGCCAATCATGAAGTGATGGGTGTATTTAAAAACAATCCTATTCTGGGGCATATTACTACTTTTGGTGGGCATCCAGTAAGTTGTGCTTCGTCATTAGCTACACTAAACGTGATTCTTGATGAAAACCTCTTGGCATTAGTGCAGGCTAAAGCTACTTTATTCAAATCGCTATTGGTGCATGAAAAAATCAAAGAAGTAAGAAATCAAGGTTTGATGATGGCGGTTGAGTTTGAAGATTTTGATACGTTGAAGTCTATTATCGACCGAGCCATCGAAAAAGGAATAGTAACTGATTGGTTTTTGTTTTGTGATAATTCAATGAGAATCGCACCGCCTTTAATTATTACCGAAGAAGAAATTAGGAAAGCTTGTGCGGTAATTTTAGACAGCATTTAGAAGTCTATGAGTTTAAAGCTTATGAGTTTATAGTTTAGGGTTTATGAGTATATGTATGATAGATTTATAAGTTTATGAATAAAAACAAAAAGAGGTCAAATTGATTTAGCAATTTGACCTCTTTTTTAATAAGTAATTTAATGTAATTTAGACACTCATAAACTTTAAACTTATAAACGCTAAACTCACTTTAAATACTCATAAGCTTTAGACTCATAAACCCTGAGCTCAAAACTAAGCGTGTTTCAACAAAGTTTGTGATAACACAGCTTTTGGAATATTTCCACCTACTAATCTTTCTTTCAATTCTCCATTTTTGAAAATCAATAATGTAGGAATAGAACGAATTCCTAAAGTTGAAGGAACAGTTGAATTTGCATCAACATCCATTTTAGCTACAATAGCTTGTCCTTCTACATCACCAGCCAATTCTTCAACGATTGGTCCAATCATTTTACAAGGTCCACACCATTCTGCCCAAAAATCTACTAATACTGGTTTATCTGAATTGATTAATTCTTGAAAATTATCATCGGTTGCTACTACGTATTTTCCCATTTTATTTTTTAATTAAGTTAATTTCTTTTCTCAAAGTTAAAACAAAATGTTTTAACATCTTAGTTCCTATGTTTTGGTAAAACAAAAAGGTTTTAAGCTTTCCTGTTGATATTCAAATGATTAATGCTATTATTTTTAATAATTTTCATAATATTTTTTTATTTTTCTAGTAATTTGGTCGTAAATAGGCTTGGTAAATTCAGTAAATAATTGCTGTGGAGGAGGTGGCAAGAGTTCTTTGTTTCTAGTAAGGCTAAGTTGTTGTTTTGTTAAAGCTCTTTCGTCGCCATTAAAATTTGCCCATTCATTTACCCAAACGAATTCTCCTGCTATTTTATCTTGATAAACTTTTTGTTTAGTTTTAAAATCAATCACCTGAAAATCTAATATTCCTTTTGACGTAATCGCTTTTCTAGATTGTGTCAATTTAGCTGTTACTTTATTATAAACAGCTATTTTTTTTCCATTTACGGTCGTTTCTCCCACTTTCACACTGTCTTTGCTTGTTACAGTATTAGTGTTAGTCTCTACGTATGTTTGTCCTACAATAAAGTCATCAAATTGTAAATGAATGATTTGGTCGGGCTTTAATTTATTTAGTTCTGCCTCCTCAGGTGCATGAAAACGTACAAATTGATTTAATTTGGGATTAGTACGCAAAAATTCGTTAATTTTTCCCTGAAAATACTCATTACTTAAAGCATAAGTTGGAGAATTAACGCTTACTTGTTCTACTACAACATCAATGCTCGCTAATTCATACGATTCATCCAATTTGGCTTTAATATTAGGATAAGTAGGTACTAATTCTTGAACTACCGAAAAATTATTGAAAGCATCTTTAGCTGCATTACGATTGTTATTGGCTTGGCTTAGTGCAGATTGTGCCTCAGCGAATCGTTCATCTGCTGCTAAAATTTTAGCAGTTTGTAATGCATCATAAAACCTTTTGGGTGTGCCTGCTACTTTTAAACAAGCTTGACAAGCTACTAAATCATCAGCTAAATGGTGAATCTGTTGATACTCAGCCACCACACGTTCCCAACGAAAATTTTCTTGTGAGTGTTTCCAATCTTCAATTTTGGTTAAATGAAAATTGAGTGCAGCAGGAAAAGCTTGTTTTAATACTTGTTGAGCTTTTGTATTGGTTGGACTTTTTTGTAATCTATTAATAGCCGTTTCTACGGCTTCATCATAATTGCCTTGTTCAAGGGCTTTTTTCCCAGAACTACAGTTCCAAGTGCAATAGGCTAGTAAAGTAAAAATGAATAATTTTTTAAGCATGAGGTTTATAATTGTGAGTTAGTGAATTGTGAATGAGTGATTTTAGTTAGAAAATATTAAAGAAGATTCTTTTCAGTATCACTAACTCACAATTCACTCATTCACAACTTAATTAAGTTTATACGTCACTCCCTGAATTAATTGTAATTCATTGAGGAATTCATTACTTGGTGAAATTTTATTTTTTCTTGAAAGCATCGTTACTTCTACCTTATCTTCTGGGTCATAGACCGTGACGGATAAATTACAAGTCCCTTGATTCTTAGCTACCAACTTATTTAACTGTTCAATAAAGATAGAATTTACTAATTGCAAGCCAATGCTTATCTTTAACTCTTTAGAAAATTGATTCCTAATTTCAGATAATAATCGAATAGAAACAGGTTTAAACTCCCATTCATCTTGGCGACCCCAACGGTTTTTAATTTGTCCCTTTATATACAAGAACCTATTAGGAGCAATGTATTTGGAAAGATTTACAAAATCTTCACCAAACAAAGCAAATTCATAGCTTCCGTTATAATCTTCCAAGGTAAAAAGCATAAATGGATTTCCATTCTTTGAGTACCTTTCGACAACTTTAGTAACAATTCCCCCTACAGAAACTTCTTTTCCTTTGAAAATAGGTTCCATTACTCTGTCAAGCGTACAGCTACAAAAGCTTTCTAGCTCTAAGCGATATTCATCTAATGGGTGACCCGAAATATAAATTCCGACCACTTCCTTCTCAAATTTCAGCTTTTCCATTTGTCCCCATTTTTCAATCAAAGGGATTTTAGGCGTTGCGAGGTCTCCACCACCACCGTCGCCAAGCATTCCAAATAGCGAACCTTGGGCAGAAGCAGCTACTTCAACAGCCTTGTTGGCATAACGGATAATTTTTTCTATAAAATTACTGCCTTCTACCTCAGCAAAGTAAATAGCTCTATGAATATCCTCAAAGCAATCAAAACCTCCTCCATAAGCCAGACTTTCCAACGTCTTTTTGTTAACCGTTCTAAGATTTACTCTTTTTACAAAATCAAAAATATCTTTGTAAGCACCATTTTTATCCCTTTCTTCAATGATACTCTCTACTGCTGCATCGCCAGTCCCTTTAATAGCACCTAAACCAAAACGAATTTCACCTTTTTTGTTCACTGCAAAAGAACGATACGATTCATTGATGTCTGGTCCTAATACAGGCAAGCCCATACGTCTACATTCTTCCATAAAGAAGGTAATCTTTTCGATGTTGCCTAGCGAATTAGACATCACCGCCGCCATATACTCTGATGGATAATGGGCTTTTAAATAACCTGTTTGATAGGCCACAAAAGCATAACAAGTAGAGTGAGATTTGTTAAAAGCATATTGTGCAAATGCTTCCCAGTCTGTCCAGATTTTATTGAGTTTATCTTCAGGATGTCCTTTTTCTTTGGCTCCATCTACAAACTTGCTTTTCATTTTATCAAGTGTGTAGCGATCTTTTTTACCCATCGCCTTTCTCAGAACGTCGGCATCACCTTTCGAGAAGCCTGCTATTTTCTGAGACAGCAACATCACCTGTTCTTGATAAACGGTAATACCATAAGTATCCGCCAAATATTCCTCCATATCGGGTAAATCATAAGCGATTTCCTCTCGACCATGTTTACGGGCAATGAAGTTAGGAATATAGGCAATAGGACCAGGGCGATACAAGGCATTCATGGCAATTAAATCCGAAAACTGATCGGGCTTTAAATCCAACAAGTGTTTTTGCATCCCTCCAGATTCAAACTGGAAAGTAGCATTGGTTTCACCTCTTTGATACAATTCATACGTCTTGACGTCATCAAGAGGAATATTATCCAAATCAATATCTATCCCGTGGTTTTGTTTAATCAATCGTAAAGCTTCTTTTAAAATAGACAAGGTTTTTAAACCCAAAAAGTCCATTTTAATTACACCCGCATCTTCAATTATTTTTCCTTCAAACTGCGTAATTAATAAGTTTACCTCTTTAGAAGAATAAACAGGTAGGATTTCGGTTAAATCCTTTGGAGCGATAATAATACCAGCTGCGTGAATACCCGTACCACGCACTGAACCCTCTAAAACAAGCGCTTCTTCTAATACTTTAGAACGCAATGACCCTTCACGCCTGATTTCACGAAGTTTTTTAACATTCTCAATATCTTCTGCTTGGAATTGTTCTTTTTCGGCTAATGACTTTTCACCAATCAACGGAGCATTCATTACTCTGTTAAGGTTTGTTCCGGGCTTATCGGGTACTAATTTGGCTAATTCATTGGATTCATTCAACGGTAAATCCATCACACGAGCCACATCTTTGATAGACATTTTAGCCGCCATCGTACCATAGGTAACGATATGGGCTACTTGTTGTTTACCGTATTTTTCAACCACGTAATCAATTACTTTTTGGCGACCTTCATCGTCAAAGTCCGTATCAATATCGGGCATTGATTTACGGTCAGGATTCAAGAAACGCTCAAAAAGTAGGTTGTACTTAATCGGGTCAATATTGGTAATGCCGATACAATAAGCCACTACCGAACCAGCCGCCGAACCACGACCAGGCCCAACAAAAACACCAAGTTCTCGACCAGCCCTGATAAAATCAGATACAATCAAGAAGTACCCCGCAAAGCCCATTGTACGAATGGTATGTAATTCAAAGCTCAGTCTGTCTTTTACTTCAATACTTTCCCAAGCTTCACCATATCGTTTTCTGGCACCTTCCCAAGTAAGGTGTTCTAAGTAATCATCCTGATTGACAAAACCCTGAGGAATTTCGTAATTAGGCAACATGATATCTTGTTTCAGACGCAGCGTATCTATTTTACCAACAATTTCATTGGTATTATCAATCGCCTCTGGAATATGCGACCATAGTTTGGTCATTTCCTGTGTATTCTTGAAATAAAATTCGTCATTATAAAATGCAAAACGCTTTCCTTTTACCGATTCGCCATCATCAACATCTTTGTAAGTAGGCGTAGCCTGTTTTTCTCCAGTGTTGATACATAACAAAATATCGTGAGCGTTGGCATCTTTTTGATCTAAGTAATGAGAATCGTTTGACGCTATTACCTTGACATTATATTTCTTAGCAAATTTCAGTAATACCTCATTACATTTTAATTGGTCAGGTATTTGGTGATTTTGTACTTCTACGTAATAGTCTTCTCCAAAAATATCCAACCACCATTTAAATTCTTTTTCAGCCTCCTCTTCGCTACCTCTTAAAATTGCCTGAGGCACTGATGCCCCAATACAACAAGTTGTAGCAATTAAACCTTTGTGATATTGCAGAATAAGCGATTTATCAATACGAGGGTATTTACCATAAAGCCCTTCAATAAAACCTAAAGAACACAACTTTACTAAGTTGGCATAGCCCTCGGCATTCTTGGCCAACATCAATTGGTGATAACGTTTGTCTTTTTGTTCTTTAGAAAATTGTTTTTTAAAACGGTCTTCCACTACATAGAACTCACAGCCTACAATAGGTTTTACACCTTCGTGTTTACTGGCTTCAGCCACAAACTGAAAAGCACCAAACATATTACCGTGGTCTGTGATGGCAACAGCAGGCATATTATCAGCTTTTGCTTTGGCAAAAAGTCCAGAAATTTTAGAAGCTCCATCTAAGAGAGAGTATTGCGTATGACAGTGTAAATGAGAGAATTGCATCAAATTGGTTTTTTACTTGTACAAAATAAACAAAAAAGCGACAATTTTAGTGTCGCTTTTTGGATAAAATGATTTTTTATTTTTTTGTAATTTTTAAATGCTTCTGAGCTTCAGGATGATACCAAATCCAATAATCTTCAAAACAAGAATATAGTTGTGTTTTAGTAAGTACATCATTAAGAGGGTCAATCACATCACTTTTCGATTTGAAAAAAGCAAGTCTTTTTTCTTTAGCATCAAAGATAAACACATAGACTGTATTTACATAAGCCAATTCTTTAACCCACATGCCAAATCCAGTAGCAGCCGCAAGACCTGTAGCTACCACTGCACCTACTGTATTCTTTAATCGTCTTGTAGAATCTCCTTTAGGAGTTCGTGTAGTACCAAAACTGACCACAGATAATGCGTATCTTGAATTGTTTTTCTCTATTATTTTTAAGACGTCATCAGAAACAATAATATTATCAAATACAACTCTATTTTTTTTATTATTAGCAATTTCAGAAAGACCGCTACTACCATTTATTTTGCTTAGTTTACTAAATGTAGTTACATAAGTTAATAACTCTCTATCTAAAATATGCACTTCTTCTTCGCTAAGTTGTAACTGTTCGTGGCTAATTCCTGCTAAATTTAAAAGATCCTCTGTTTTTTCCGTAGTTTTTACAGTTAAATCGTACATTAACTGTTTTGTCTTTAGGGTAATTTCAGGATTTTCATTTTCTTTTATATCAATAAACTTTAGAATATTAACAGGAGGTATAATTCCTATTTGTTTAATCTCTTCTGGTTTTACAGTAGATGTAAAAGGTTTATACATACTGCAACTATTTAAAAGAAAAAGGGCTAGACTAGCCAACAAAACTTTTTTCATAAATTAAAAATACTCTTTAATATTTAAGGGATTAGAACTATTTTTGAGCAGGCAATTTAGGAGCAACATAATCACCACCTTCTTTTAATTGCTGAATACCCATGATTTGTTTCATTGTTTTGTCCATTCCTTCTGTAGAACCATCCAAGAAGATAACGTTACCTTGACCTTGTTCCGCAAAATGTTTAACAGCCTCTGTCCACATTGAGAAAAGTATTAGCGAAGCATCCAGATTAGCCTCATTCATTACTTTAGCTGATTCAGCCATACCTCTCGCTACTTCTTCACGGAAGAGTGCCACACCTTGTCCACGTAACTGTGCCGCAATTTTTTCTGCCTCTGCCGATATTCTAATGGCATTACCTTCTGCCTCAGCAGCTTTTGTTTTAGTAATTAATAACGCCTGACCTTCGTTTTCAGCAGCAGCCTTTAGGTTATTCGATGCTACAACCTGTGCCATCGAACGCATGATAGCTTCGTCAAAAGCAATATCATTCAACTGTAAATCTATCAAATGATAACCCCATTGTTCTAGGGTTTCGTCTAATTCATTCTTGACGTTCAATACAATCTCACCACGTAATAACAATACCTCCGCTTGTTTTTTAGTAGCTACAAAAGCACGGATAGTTCCTTCTACTGTACGAATAAGGGCTTGCATAAACGAGCGCTCATCCATGTATTTAAATGCTACATTTTTAATAGTTTGTTCTTCCTGATTCAACACTGCATACACTAGCATGGCTTTGAAATTCACATTTGCTTGATCAGAAGTAATGGCCTGAAATTCTAATTCCATTGAGCGGTTTTGAATTGAGATTCTCTTGAAAATAAATTCGATAAACGGAATTTTAAAGTTTAAGCCGGGCGTCATCACTCTATGGTATTTACCAAAAACTGTTATTACCGCAACCGTACCTTGGTTGACAATAACAATTGAAAGAAAAACCACAACGAAAGCAAAAACCACTAAAATAATTAAAGCACTCATAGTTTTGGGGTTTAAGTATATATGTTATTAAATTAAAAATATAGAAACAGCACCAAAGTACGGAAAACTTTGATGCTGTCGCATATAATTGTAAGAGAATGTATATTTATCGTATAAAAGGTAATTTTATATCATTTTAATAGCGCTCATTCCGCCATCTACATTTAATATTTGTCCTGTAATCCAGCTTGCTTCCTCAGAAACTAAAAAAGCACTAATGTTTGCGATGTCTTTTGCATGACCAAATCTGCCAATGGGATGGCGTTTGTTAGAGGCTTCTACCTTTTCCTCGCTCGATAATAAGTTTTTCGCCAAAGGAGTAGCCGTTAGCGAGGGAGCTATACAATTTACTCGAATTTTATTACTAGCAAATTCTGCTGCCAAAGAACGAGTAAGCCCCTCTATGGCACCCTTAGCACTTGCTACAGAAGCATGGAAACCCATACCAATTTTTACAGCAACGGTACTATATAAAATGATTGAGGCACTACTGCTTTTTTTAAGCTTAGGTAATACCGCTTGAATAACCGAAACGGCACCTAGTACATTTACTTGGAAATCGTTCTTGAAATCATCTTGTGATAAGCGTTGAAAGGGTTTTAAATTTATTGTACCCGGACAATAAATTAAGCCATCTAATACGTCAGGAAGTTCATTAAACACCGTATTGTCTGGATTCAATGCATCCCAAGTAACATGTTTAATTCCTGCTATTGAAGGTGTAGTCCGAGAAGCCGAGAAAACTGTAAATCCTTTATTGATTAAAACATGAGCAGTCGCTTCTCCAATTCCTGAGCTTGCTCCGATAATTAATATATTTTTTGACATTCAATTTGATATTTATTGATAAGTAATTATTCGTAGAACTTAAGTATAGCAAGAATGTTTTTTTTAATATTAAAAATATAGTAAATAAGGTATTTGAGATATAAGTTTAACAAATTGAATAATCATTCAATTTGTTAAACTTATTGATTATTAGGTTGTTGAAAAATATTTCGTCAGATACTTAAATAAATGTAGCGTCAAAGATTATCAGCGAACTAAGGAGGGGATTGATGATAATCTTTGACTGTTGATTGAGCTAAACTAATGCAAATTCATCCACTTTCATGCTTCCAGTTTCTATTAACCTAGCCTGCCATTCAAGTGCTTCGTTGAGTAGGTGAGGAGTATGTCCGCCTTCCTGACAAGCTCTTTGATAATAGTCTAAAAGCAACGGTCTGTAGTCTGGATGAGAACAGTTGTTAATAATTTTAATCGCTCTTTCACGAGGTGCTAATCCTCTTAAATCCGCTAAACCATAATCGGTCACAATAATATCTACGTCATGTTCGGTATGGTCTACATGCGACACCATCGGAACGATGTGTGAAATATTATTTCCTTTAGAGGCCGCTTGCGTAACAAAAATGCACAGGTAAGCATTTCTGGCAAAGTCGCCTGAACCACCTATTCCATTCATCATTTTTGTACCATAAACGTGGGTTGAATTCACGTTTCCATAAATATCACATTCTATGGCAGTATTGATGGCAATAATGCCTAGCCTACGGATTACCTCAGCAGCATTACTTATATTCTGTGGACGCAATAGTATCTTATCCTTGTACTTATCAAAATTCATGAATATCTTTTCATAACATGCTGATGAAACAGTGATTGACGATGCCGAAGCAAACGTTAGCTTACCAGCATCTATCAAATCGAAAGTACTATCTTGCAATACCTCTGAATACATCGTAAGGTCGTGAAATTCACTATCAACAAAACCTTCAAAGATGGCATTCGCTACTTTGCCTATGCCTGCTTGTAATGGCAAAAGTGAATTAGTGAGCCTACCAGCCTTTATTTCGTCTCTTAGAAAGTCTAACAAATAACTAGCAATGGCGATTGTCTTTTGATCAGGTTCTGCAATAGTAGCAGGGCTATCGGCGATATTGGTGAAAACAATACCAATTACTTTCGAAATATCTAGGGGAATGCTATTTTGCCCGATTATTGTATTGGCTTGGGTAATTGGGATAATTTTACGATTAGGATATTCCCCAGGATAAAACACATCGTGAATTCCTTCTATGCTTGTCGGAATCGATAGGTTTATTTCAAGGATAATTGCTTTTGCTTTTTCTATAAAAGTGGCAGAGTTGCCAATAGATGTTGTAGGAATAACACTACCATCAGCTTTTATCATAGCCACTTCTATTACGGCTATATCTATTTCAGGTAAATGTTTATTATTAATCAATTCGGCAGTTTCGCCTAGGTGTTGGTCTATAAATAAAACCTCGCCACTATTAATATATTTTCTAAGGATGCTATCAGTCTGAAATGGCATTCTTTTAGCAAGGATATTGTTTTCAGCCAATTGTCCATCTACATCATGCCCTAATGAAGCACCCGTAATCAAAGTTATTTTTAATTCATCAGTATGTTTTCTTGCTGCTAATGCTTTTAAGACTGCCTTGCTGTCACCAGCACGGGTAAAACCACTTGAGCCAACGGTCATGCCATTTTTAAAAAACTGGGCAGCTTCTTGGGCTGTTATTACTTTATCACGTAAACTAGTAGGTTGAATTCTTTCTTGATTCATATCATTGAGTAGCTTTTATAAAGCACGAAATTCGGAGGAAATCATTTTTTACACTATGACGATTAATTTTTTAAATCATGACTATTATTAGTTTATGTTAAAAATGTGTGCCATTTACGGTGAACTAATACCAATAAATTAATGAAGCTGTTTAAACTTTCAGTTTCTTAGGTGAAAGTATTGTATTTTTGAATTGATTTTTTCAAAATTTGGGAAGCATAGCATCGCTACGTTGAGTAAATTTTGGAACAAGCTATTCTAAAAGACTTAGTTTAACCCGAAAGGGAAAGTTTAAACAGCTTCAATAGTTTGATGCATCAAATAAGCCAATTGAAAGATACATTTGCATAATAAATGAACCTCTATGACTGAAGAACAACAACACATTACCACTACCTACATAACATTACTAAACCAACAACAATTTGTTGAGGAGGAACTAGATTATGCTATTCTCGAAAAACATAAACCTCTGTTGCATACTTTGGCTCGTTTGGGGAATAGTGGTGTAAGTGTCTTTGACTCTTTTAGAAAAGAACACGTATTTTATTCTCCTAATTTTAGTAGTCTGCTGGGCTATGATTTAGCACAGATTGAAGTAAAAGACTATATCTTTCTGGATACCAAAATTCATCCTAAAGATTTAATGGAGCTTACCAGAAACGGAATCTCACTCTTGAAGCTATTTTTTGCTTTTTCAAAAGAACAGAAAACCGACTATAAGTTGATTAATGAGTATAGAATATTAAATGCGGAGGATAAATACATCAGGGTAGTAGAACAACATCAGATATTGGAATTAGATGCTTATGGCAATATGTGGTTGTCGCTCAGTATTATCGATGTATCGCCCAATCAGGAAATAAATGAGGGCTTAAAAAGCCAATTGTTGAATTTTAGAACAGGAAAAATAATTCCTTTTCTGAAAGATGACCACAAAGGAGTTGTGGAAGAACCAAGTGTGGCTTTATCACAACGAGAAATTCAAATTCTTCATTTGGTCAAAGATGGTTTTTTAAGTAAAGAGATTTCAGATAAATTAGCCATCAGTGTACATACTGTAAACACCCACCGACAACGTGTTTTAGGAAAACTAGGTGCTAATAATTCACTGGAAGCCATTGTTTTTGCTTCAAAGCTTGGCTTGATATAATGAGTTGAGTACTGAAAAATCAGTATTGTATGAAAATAGGTTATGAAAGACCTTTGTGCTTTCACATTAAACCGATTTATTCATACAATTATGCTAAAAATTAACCTACTATTACTGATTGTTGGAATGTTCTTGTTCCCATCAAAAGCGCAACAACCTACCCAGACCCTCAGAGGGATAGTAATCGACAATGCTTCTAATACAGCCCTTCCATTTGCCAATGTTATAATCCTCAATACCAAATTTGGCACACAGACTGATGCCTCTGGAAACTTTACTATTAACAATGTAAGTGTAGGCAGATATAACATTCAAGTAAGCATGGTTGGCTATGAGCCTATTTTGATGAAAGAGATTCTATTGTCGTCATCAAAAGAGGTTTTCCTGACTGTCTCCATGAAAGAAAGTACCACCACGTTGGCAGAAGTTACAGTAAAACCACAGGTGAATAAAGAACAGCCTCTCAATAGTACAGCCACACTCAGTGCAAGAATGCTGAGTGTTGAAGAAGCCAAACGATATGCAGGTGGATTTGATGACCCTGCTAGATTGGTTTCATCGTTTGCAGGCGTGACCAGTAATGTAGGAAACAATGCAATCGTGGTGCGAGGAAACAATCCCCAAGCTTTACAATGGAAATTAGAAGGCGTAGAAATTCCAAACCCTAATCACTTTGCTGATTTGAGTAGTTTTGGAGGAGGAGGATTAACAGCTCTTAGTAGCCAACTATTAGCCAATTCAGATTTCTTTTCTGGAGCGTTCCCTGCTGAATATAGTAATGCACTTTCGGGAGTATTCGATATTTTTATGCGGAAAGGCAATAACAACAAAGCCGAGCATACTTTTCAAGTGGGACTTACAGGCATTGATGTTTCGTCAGAAGGACCATTTAAGTCGGGGGGTAAATCATCTTATCTTTTTAATTATCGCTATTCAACGATGGCATTATTAGAGCCACTTTTGCCAGATAACGCAGGTGGTGTAAAGTACCAAGACTTTTCGTTTAAGCTTAATTTTCCTACTAAAAAGGCGGGTACATTTTCATTCTGGGGCATTGGTTTACTAGATAATTCTAGTGCTAAGATAAAAGAGGATAAGGCGGAATGGAAATACGATACTGATAAAGAAAACCAGTCTGTTAAACAGTTTATGGCGGCCAGTGGTATCAGTCATAAAATATTCTTAAACGATACACAGTATTTAAAAACAACCTTTGCGTCAACAATCAATGGTATTGATTTAACAACCGACAGAATCAATGATATATCACAGATTTTGCCTAAAAACAGGATTAATAATCAAAATATCAGCCTTGTTTTTAATTCATATTTAAATACCAAGTTTAGCTCAAAACATACTAACAAAACAGGGCTAGTGGCAACAAGTATGCGTTATGATATTTCATTGCAAAATGCTTCAACGTTTGGTAATTCTTTGGAAAAAGTGGTAGCAGAAAAAGGCAAAAGCTTTTTGCTTTCAGCTTATACGAATTCAACCATTAATTTCTCAGAGAAGGTAACGATGAATGTTGGGGCGAATGGGCAGTTATTTACCTTGAATAATCATTATACTATTGAGCCACGCTTGGGTATAAAATATCGCTTTGCTGAAACTCAGGCTTTCAGTGTTGGATATGGTTTACATAGCCGTTTAGAACGATTGAATTATTACTTTGTAAAAAATGGACAAGAGAATCTCAATAAAAACCTTGACTTTACAAAGGCACATCATTTGGTGTTAGGGTATGACCTGAATTTGTCGGAGTTCCATCATTTAAAAATTGAAGGGTATTATCAAAAACTGTTCAACGTACCTGTGATAAAAGATAGTTCTTTCTCAACCATTAACTTAACCAATGATTGGTTTTTTAAAGAAGCCTTACAAAATACAGGAGAAGGTAAGAACTATGGTGTAGACATTACTTTTGAGAAGTATTTATCAAGCGGTTTTTATTATATGATTACAGGTTCTGTTTTTAGTTCAACGTATAGAGGAGGAGACGGAGTATGGCGAAATACGAGGTATAATAGAAATTATGTTTTTAATTTTTTAACGGGGAAAGAATGGCAAATGGGCAAAAATCAGCAAAATGTATTTGGGATTAATATCCGATTGAGTTATCAAGGAGGTGACCATTATTCACCATTAGATGAAAAAGCTTCACAAAAAGCTCAAGAAGCAAAATTTGATGAAACGCTGGCTTTTTCGAAGCAATTGCCTTCAGCTTTTACGTCACACCTTACGGCAAGCTTCAAGATTAACAAGACGAAATCTAGTAGAGAAATTGCTTTAAAAATCATCAATGCTACGATGTATAAAGAGTTTATGGGTTTTCAATACAATTATCTTACTAAGGTCGTAGATGAATACCGTGAAGGACTTTTTATTCCAAATCTAAGTTATCGGGTTGAATTTTAAGGGAAGGGACTGAGGATGTTTTACCATTCTACCCATGTAGCGTTCCTAACGGAACTATAATCTACATCTATCAATCAAAACATGAGTCATCCCGAATTTCAAAATCATAAAAAAGCGGTCGAAATTAGTTTTTAGACCGTTTTTTTATGATTGATGAACACCGAATTCCTACTGTTTGAGCGGAGCGAGTCGGTTCGCCGATGCGATTAGGAATTCTTGATTTTCTTTTGCGGTCCGCCGCGCGGTTACTTTTCTTTCATCAAGGAAAGAAAAGTAAGGACTAGACGATAATTAAGTAGAAAACCTCACAAATTGTCTCCAAAACGCACAATTTTAGGAAAAATTCGGGATGACTCATGTTTTGATTTCAATACTCAATTTATCTCTTTATTTAATCGTTTTCTTCTCAACACCTTCATTCGTAATAATTACAGGCTTGATAAGTCCATTTTCGTCAAAAAACATTTTATCGATACAAGTAACACGGGCATTTCCATCAGTCTCTGTCAAAGGTCTTCTATGATATACAATGTACCAATCGTCTGTTTTAGGATTTTTAATCACAGAGTGATGCCCCGCACCTCTAGCAATTTTAGGGTCTTGTTGTAAAATTTTACCAATTCGTTTAAAAGGACCAAAAGGAGAATCGGCAATAGCATAAGCTACACAGTAGTCAGGGCCAGTCCAGCCACCTTCAGACCACATAAAGTAATATTTACCATTCTTTTTAAACATAAAAGGCCCTTCTACATAGTTTTCAGGAGTGATTTCCTTGAAAATACTGCCATCTGAATAGGGAATAAAGCCAGTAAAGTCTTTTTTCAAATGAGCAATATTGCAATGCTTCCAGCCACCATAAATCAAATAGTATTCGTTGTTATCTTTAAAAATGAACTGGTCGATAGGTTGTGCCCCATTATGAAACTTATCAATTAAAGGTTTTTTGAGGTAGTCTTTAAAAGGCCCCGAAGGCTTGTCGGCAACGGCTATTCCAATACCACCATATTCTTGGTCGCTCTGAATGTCATTCGCCCCAAAAAATAGATAGTATTTCCCCTCTTTTTTAATAATCGAAGGAGCCCAAATGGCTCTTTTAGCCCATTTCACATTAGCAGTATCCAATATCTTTGAATGCTTCGTCCAAGTCACTAAATCTTTAGAAGAAAAGGCATCAAAAAACACTTGTTTTTCGTAAGGGGCTGAATAAGTAGGATAAATCCAATAGGTTTTATCAAATATTATTCCTTCTGGGTCAGCATTCCAACCTTTGAAAACAGGATTACCAGCTGTAGTGGATTGAGAAAAAAGCGTTTGTTGAACAAACGTAAAAAGGATAATCAATAAAATTAGTTTTCGCATAAATAATTGGCTCAATATTTGTTGTGTTTATTATGATGTTTGATTTCCTATTTGAATTACATTCAAACAATAAATATCTTTCCTAACTGCCTATTTTATTGTATTAAACCAAGAATTAATTAGAAAATAGGCTCTAAAAGAAGCCTAAAATATCTAATTATAATAAAATCTCACCTCGATTCGCTCAAAGAGCAGCATTTTAGAAAAATCTTACACCATTTTACTTTAAAATTTCAATGTTTAAATCGCTAAGAGATTTAAACATATTGTTATATACAATAAAAATGAATCCTAAGTTATATTGAATTATTTTATTGAGTGTGCTTGTTAATCCTTACTATGAACAAGATATTGAATGATTAGCATTTTGGAGAAAGAGTTTTGGAATGTAATTCTTAACATACGGTAACTTTACATATGAATATAAGCTTTTGGTAACAGTTATTATTCATCCATATAAAATGTAATCGGGTATTAGTAATATTTCATTCGAATGAACAACATTTGTACATATTGTATAACAATCATTAACCATACTAAATTTATTTTTTAATCCTTATTTTAAAATCATGTCATTAGAGACCCCCCAGAATCCTGTAAGTTGTATCAGTGTAGTAATGTGTACTTATAATGGAATCAATTTTATTGAAGAACAATTAGACTGTATTATTAATCAAACGTATCCACTTAAGGAAATTCTTATTTTTGATGATGCTTCAACAGATGGGACTTGGGATAAGTTACAAGAATTAAAGGTAAAGTATCCTATTTTATCAATTCAGCAAAATGAAAAGAATTTAGGCTTTAATGTCAACTTCCAGCAAGCATTAATGGCTGCCAATGGTGATATAATAGCGATTGCTGACCAAGATGACATTTGGGCATTGAATAAAATTCAAAGGTTGATGGAGGCATGGACAGAAGATACGCCAATTATTCATTGTGATTCAATTAGATTTAATGGTGAAGTCCCTAAGAATCCGCAACCGACACCAAACTACCTAAGGTTTTCAGGTAATGACCCACGCAAGTTGTTTTTCTATAATACTGTTAGTGGTCATGCGATGTTAGTGAAGAAAAGCTTTTTAAAAGAAGTAATTCCTTTTCCAATTGCCGAAGGCTTTTTCTATGATTGGTGGATGACCGTCGTAGCAGCTTGTAATGGTGGGGTTAGTTATTTGAATGAAATATTGGTTTTTCAAAGAGTGCATGGTAAGAATGCTTCAATTGACTTTTCAACGAATGGTAATCAAAGTTTTATCAAGCACCGCAAAGATGCATTCAACCACATGAGCCAATTTTTGAAATATAATAAAATACCAGCAGAGCAATTGAAGTTTACAAGTAGACTGAATAAATTGTTTGAAAAGAAATCTGATAATATTATTTATAAACTGTTTTTCATGATGCTTATCTGGAAAAATAGGAATTTGCTTTTTAGCTGTATGGTTAGAAAACCTTCATTGTTGCCCTATACAAAATACTCAATTCAGTGGGCTATCAAATAGTCAGTGATTCTATTGAAGAAAAACTAAAAATAAGTAGTATTTTGTTTGTTAAGCGTCTTTTGATAATGAGAAAAGATTTTTAGCTAACAAATTGATGTTTAACATGAAAAACTTATTTACAAGACGTATATTTCTTCAATCGAGTTTTGTTACTGGCTTGGTATCTACCGTAAAGCCTTCGGAAATAAGGGCTGAAAAAATAGAAATACCTACTAAGCTTACGTTTCTTTTTCAAGGAGATTCTATTACTGACGGAAATAGAGGAAGAAACACCGACCCGAACCACATTATGGGGCATGGCTATGCCTACGGTGTAGCAAGTAGGATAGGAGCAGATTTTCCCGAAGCAGGCTTTACTTTTTATAATAGAGGGATTAGTGGAAACAGAATCCCTGATTTGCAGAAAAGATGGAAACAAGATACACTTGATTTGAAACCTGATGTATTGAGTCTATTGATTGGTATTAACGATGTAAATGCTGTTTTTGCCAAACCTAATGAATCACTGAATGTAGCACAATTTGAGATAGGTTACAGAGATTTGCTAGACCAATGTAAAGAGAGTAATCCAACTATAATTTTTGTATTGGGTGTTCCCTTTGTCTATCCCATCAGAGCGAAGAAAGATAATTATGAGGCTTGGCAGAAAGAAACTAATGAGAGAGCGGAGGTAGTGAAAAAACTTGCTAAAGAATATGATGCTGTATTGATTGATTATCCAGCGATGTTCGATAAGGCCTTTAAAAAGGCTGAAGGCGAGTACTGGATTTGGGATGGCGTTCATCCAACAGTTTTTGGGCATGAATTGATGGCTCGTGAATGGATTAAAGAAGCCAGTAGCAAAATGAAGTTTTTGAAAAAGTATAAATATTAGCACTACCTAGACCTTCAGAAAGAAGGTCTTTTTGCTTTATTATCGTTCATAACGAATAAACGTATTTTGATTTTAAACCTAAAAAGACCGAAATTTGTATGCTGGCAGTCAATTAAAATTGTCAGCAATTTGTTTTAAAAGAAAGTGTTCACCCCAAATGGGTGGTTTACAACATATATCCACTTTTTAATTCATCAATTTTAATAAAAATATACAATGCACATTGCCGTAACTGGAAACATCGGAGCTGGGAAAACATCGCTAGCTAAAAAATTGGCTGATCATTTTGGATGGGAAGTATTATTTGAAGCTGTGGAGGGAAATCCATATTTAGCTGATTTTTATGAAGACATGTCTCGTTGGGCATTTCATTTGCAATTGTATTTTTTGAAAAGCAGGTTCGAGCAAGTACTACAAATTCAGCAGTCAAACAAACGAATCATCCAAGATAGAACCATTTATGAGGATGCTTATATTTTTGCACAGAATCTTTATCAAGGTGGTATTATGTCTGAAAATGACTACCTAACTTATAAAGGCATCTTTGATTTAATGATGACTTCTGTAAAAGCTCCCGACCTTACTATTTATTTGAAAGCTGATATGCCTAAGTTGGTTTCTCAAATCAAAAAAAGAGGAAGAGATTTTGAAGCTAATATTTCAGTAGAATACCTGCAAGATTTGAATAATCATTATGATGCTTTTACTGAAAACTATACTTATGGCAAATTGTTGATTCTAGATGTGAATAATCTAGACTACCTCAACAACCCAGAAGATTTGGCTTTTGTGATAAATCAAGTTGATAAAGCTTTATTGTATGAAACCCCGCCACGCCCTAAGCCACTGAGCGTCCCATCTTTATTTGATAAATCTGAATAATTTTCAGCCATCATATTGACCGTTTAAGGTGAAATAATAGCCTTATGAATTTATTTACGAAAATATTCGTAGATAAATTTGTTTATACGAATTGTTTCGTAGTATATTTGTTACGAAATAATTCGTAACAAATATTGAATGCAAATGGAACCTATCAAACCTACAGAATCTGAACTACAAATTCTTCAAGTACTTTGGTCGCTGGGTAAAGCTAGTGTAAGACAAGTAAATGATGAATTGTCGAAAGTGAGAGATATCGGCTATACTACTACCTTAAAACTTCTTCAAATTATGTTTGAAAAAAAGATAGTATCACGTATAGAAGAAGGCCGTTATCATTTATACGAAGCAGCGATTAGTGAAGAAGCCACTCAGCAATTTTTAGTAGACAAATTTGTGGATACTGCTTTTCGAGGTTCGGCGATGAAACTAGTCATGCAAACGTTGGGAAATCATCAAGCTTCTAAAGAAGAGTTAGATGAAATTAAAAAATTGATTGCACAAATTGAAGACAACTCCTAAACCTTTTAAAATATCAAAATTTAACCCCTTTCTAAATCAATGAAATTAATGTTGAATTTTTTTCCAGAAAATGTAATGACAGCCATAGGCTGGACTTTACTTCACTCAGTGTGGCAATTGATTATCATTGCTATTGTCTTAAAAGTTGCTTTGTTGATATCAAAGAAGTCGGCTACTAAAAGATATTGGTTGAGTTTTGCAGGATTGTTTAGTCAATTATTAGCTACAGTTGCTACATTTTTGATGGTTTTTGAAGAAAACACAGTTTATTTGAGCACTAAAAGTAATTTTACTTTTGACAAGCTTACGCAAACTAACATAACTAATGCCTCTACGCTTTCTTCAAGTCCTAATCTATGGAATGATTTCCAACTGTTGCTTTCAAACAATCTGAATTTATTAGTATCTGCTTGGTTGATAGGTACCGTGTTTCTGTCGGTTCGTTTAATGGGAGGGTATATTTATACGGAACAACTGCGTTGGAAACACACAAAGTCTGTACACGGCGACACTTTGAATATTTTCAACGAACTATTGAAGAAAATAAATATTGGTAAAGGGATTAACCTACTAGAGTCATCACTGGCGACTACTCCTATGACGATTGGCTTTTTGCAACCTGTCATATTATTACCTATTGGTTTACTGACGGGCTTATCCAACAAAGAGATTGAAGCCATATTGGCCCATGAATTAGCGCATATCAAACGACATGATTATTTGATTAATATCGTGCAATCAATTGTAGAAATACTTTTCTTTTTTCACCCAGTTACTTGGTGGATTTCAGCTAAGATTCGCGAAGAAAGAGAAAATTGCTGTGATGATTTAGCCATTGAATTATGTGGAAACAACATTCATTTAGTAAAAGCACTTACAAAAGTCGAAATTTTTCAACAACAAACAAACCTAACATTAGCCATGGGATTTGCAGGAAAAAAACAAACTCTACTAGGTAGAGTACAGAGAATTTTAGGAGTAAAAAAAGTGAAATCAGTAAATTATGCAGGGATTATTGTGATGTCATTATTTGCCCTCACAACATTAGTTTTTGTTAATTTACCAAACAGTGCAGAGGCACAAACTGTTCCTGAGCCTCCGAAAGCCCCCAAAAGCCCTAAGGCACCTAAGCCTCCTAAAAAAGGAATTAAGATTGTTAGACATGACTTCAATAATAATTTTAATATTTCTGATGGAAATTTATATTTCAATGGGGAAAGAATTATTCTATCAGGTCAAGATAGTATTAAAGTAGCCCAAGAATTACAGGTAATTGACAAGTTGGAAAAACAAATGGAACCTCATTCTCAAAAGATAGAGGCACTTTCAAAAGAAATTTCCGAATACAGTCAAAAAATAAATGAGCAAAGTAAACCTATTAATGATTTTTCAGCAAAGGTTTCGACACTTGGTAGTCAGCTAGGTAAACTAGGCGAAAAACAAGGCAAAATTGCTATGAATATGATTAATCTGAAAGAAGGTTCGCAGGCAAAGAAAAATGCTGAGCTTGAAATGAAGCAAATGGAAAAACAGATGAAAGTATTGGAAGATCAGATTGAAAAGTATGGTGCTGAAATGGGAAAGATAGGAGAGAAGATGAATATTCATAGTGCTCCGATGGATAGTTTAAGTAAACTAATTGAATTTCAAGCAAAACCCATAGAAGCATTAGGAAAGGAAATAGAATTGCATGCAAAAGAAATTCAAAAGTATTTACCAGCTTCGATAAGAAATAAAATGAAAGGTGATATCAACGTTTCGATGCCAGATGCACCAGAACCACCATCGCCACCGGCACCCCCTGCGGCACCGCCAGCACCCCCAGTGAAAAAACAATAATAGACAGAAAGTAAAAAACATCTTTGGAATTTTCCAAAGATGTTTTTTTATGTGACAATGAGGAGACTCGAACTCCTACAGGATAACTCCCACTACCACCTCAAAGTAGCGTGTCTACCAATTCCACCACATTGCCTTTTTTGATGGTGCGAAATTAAAGAAAATTTACTTAATTGCAAAGATTTTCAGAGGCTAGACAACCATGTTAGCGGTTGGTTTAATTAAACCATTGAGAATCAAGGATACAATTAAGGAAAAAATAAAAAAAATATCACAATGGCATTAGAATTTGAAGGTAGTTTGATAAAAGTACTCCCAGAAGTGAGTGGTCAAGGAAAAAATGGTGCTTGGGTTAAACAAGATTTTGTCCTTGAAACGGAAGAGCAATATCCTAAAAAAGCTTGTTTTACTGCATGGGGTGACAAATCTGCGGATTTAAAAACGTTTTCTTTGGGCGATAAGCTGAAAGTAACATTTAGCGTAGAATCACGCGAGTATAATGAAAGATGGTACACCGATTTAAGAGCTTATAGAATTGATTTAGCGAGTGATGCTCCAAGCCAATCAGCGGGGTCATCTCCTGCGGCTTCTTCAAGACCATCAGCTCCTGCTAAGCCTGCTACTCCTGCTGCAGACTTGCCTTCGTTCAGCGAAGATGATCAGGATTTACCTTTCTAAACAAGAAAAAATTTTAGGCGTTAATAGCTCATTTATGGATGTTACTAACGCCTAAAAAAATTAGCAAAGGCTCAATGCTTGCGATCTGAGCCATTCTGGACGAGTTGTAGTCACTTTTGCTCTCAACTCATTCAAGATTGAATACAAGCCAAAATATGTACGATTAATGTACAATCCGTGTTGTGAACCACGAGCTACTTTAGAGCTTTTTAGTTCCTCAAGGTTTTGCAATTTCTCTGCATATAAATAAATGCTTTCAAAATAATTGTCGTCGGCAAAATCAAATTCTTCTACTGCAAAAGGTTTGCCTAGCAAAAAAATCATTTCTTTAAACAAATCCCTGAAGAATACAGCTTCTTTTGGTGAATCGACCTTTGTGATAAAATCTAATTTTTTGAAAATCTCTTCTGTTTTCTCATTATCATCTAAGTTATCAAAATTGAGCAGGGCAAAGTAATTATCATAGAATTCATCATTAATTACTTTTATACATCCAAAATCAATTACGCCCATTGTACCTTCTTTTGTCATTAAGAAATTCCCTGGATGTGGGTCTGCGTGTACTTGTCTGAGTGTATGTATCTGAAAATCATAGAAATCCCAGAGAGCTTGCCCTATCTGATTCCTAATTTCTTGAGATGGATTTGTTTTCAAAAACTCGTTTAAGTGAAGACCATCCAGCCAATCCATTGTCAAGATTTTCTCACACGATAACTCTGGGTAATATTTTGGAAAGAATAAGCCATTTAAATGTGCACAAGCCTCTGATATTTCCACCGAGCGTTTTAATTCTAAAAAATAATCGGTTTCCTCAATTAGCTTTTCAGCTACTTCGCCCATATACCTATCAACATCATTTTCATTCAAACCAAACATGGCAATGGCAATCGGGCGAATCATTTTTAAGTCACTACCAATGCTTTCTGAAACACCTGGATATTGTATTTTAACGGCTAACGATTTGCCATTTTTTGTAGCCTTGTGAACCTGTCCGATAGAGGCTGCATTACTAGCATTTATCTCAAAGGTATCATAAAGCTCAAGGGGTGATTTGCCAAAATATTTCTTAAATGTTTTCATTACTAAAGGACCAGAAAGAGGTGGCGCAGAGTATTGAGACATCGCAAATTTTTCTCTGTAAGCTCTTGGCAACATTCCTTTGTCCATACTTAACATTTGCGTAACTTTGAGGGCAGAACCCTTCATCTCACTCAAAGACGAGTAGATGTCAGTTGCATTGTCTTGGTGTAATTCATCGCGACTTATGGTGGGATCAATCATTTTTTTGACATTATGTTTTAAATAATTGCCACCAATTTTTACGCCTGTTTTTACAAATTTTGTAGCACGTGCAACTTTAGAAGTTGGTATTGAATTTTGTTCTTTCATTATCATAGAGAAAATCTATATCCATGTTTTGAATGCCAAATAATAAATATGTTAAAATATTAAATTATTGACTATCAAATATGTTATGGTTGTAATCCTAAATTAAACATTGAGAATATATTTTTCCTATTATCTGTTTTGAAACATGAATTTTGCAAAGTCGATGACAGAGTCTAATGCTGATGAAGCCATCAAATCAAATGAGGTATTGACCGACTTTTCAATCATTGCATCTGTTTGTTGAAAGTCTTTTGTCTTATCTTTTACCCAAAAATTAAGTACCATTAAGAACTGTAACCAGAAGGCATCTGGGTATCTTTCATCAATAAATTTCCTAGGTTGAACCTCATTACTTTCCTTTCCTTCAAAGATTAAATCACGGGTAAAATCTTTAAATGCTACTTTTAAGTCAACCATAAAAGCAGGCGTTTTTAGTCTACGTTTATCAATCTGACGCCACGTCTCTGTAGTATAGCTTCTGTGTTGTTTTAGTACTTCAACCCATGTGTAGTAAAATGCTAAAAGCTTTTCACGAACACTATACGTAGCGTAGATTTCTTCAGCTTCAATTTTAGCCTTTGTTTCCTTAAAAAAACCTAGCCAAATATCACTTTCCAATAGCTCGAACGAATTATAATACTCATAAAAATCACTCTCTTTCATTTTCAGCTTTTTTGTAAAAGCAAATACAGAAGGAGGTTGATTTCCATTTTCAAGAAAATACTCAATATAGGCTTGCTTGATTTTTTCTGTTTTATCCATGATTTTAATTTTTGTAATTCATCAACAACGATTTTAACACCAACTTATTGATTTAACAACATATAGTTGAAGAACTTTGTTCTTATTTTCTGCAATAAATTACCGTGTAATTACAATCTTTTTTGATACAGTCTCACCAGCAGCAGTTACATTAACGATGTAGTAGCCCGAAGCAAGCGATTCTGATTCAAAATAATAATAACCACTTCTTTGTTGTGTCAAGACTTTCTCTTCTACTAAAATACCTCTTAAATCATGCAATTGAATGAATAAATCTTTTTCATCTTTAAAGGTTACTTTCAATTTAATATTACCATTAACCGTAGGATTAATCGGATTGGGCGTTACTGTTACTTGCAATCGTTCCGAGTCGGTGAGTGGCTCCGCATTATCTAATAATAGCTTCCTTTTCGTACTCAAGCTTAGCGCTGCTCTGGTTCTATTCTTTTGATCAACTGTAAATACATTCATACATCTATCAGGCGAATAGTCCATATAATTTTCAATCATATTGGTAATACTAATACTATTACAATTAGACGTTAATTTATCACAGGTTGTATTTAAATTCAAGCTTTCAATTTGAGGTGTATCATTACAATAGTCAGTACCACAATACTCATCGCCATTAGGATGTAATAAACCCAGCCAGTGGCCAACTTCGTGCGTGGTGGTTCTACCTAAGTTATAAGACTGACTTAATGTTCCACAACAATTCCCAAAGTTTCTATAATCAATAATGACGCCATCAAACAATTCTTGGTCACTAATATTTTGTGTAGTAGCGCCTAAGCCCTCTAATTTGCTATCATAAGGGAAGCTCGCATAGCCTATCACACCATTATTACCACGGGTTACCCAAATATTCAAGTACTTTGTATTATCCCATTGAATAAGGGCGGCAATCTTGGTTTTTTCCTCTACAAAAGAGAACCCATTCTGTCTTACATAAGTACGGGTAATGCCAGTAGTGGGATTATTATTCGGGTCTCTGTCAGCTAATTTGAAATTTATTTCCATGTCCGTCCCTACAGCATTGGTATTGTAGCCATTTGTTCCCAATTTTTTTCTATAATCTTCATTCAAAATCTGAATCTGCGACATTATCTGTGCGTCAGCAATGTTTATGTTGTTTGCACCTCCGATAACATTGTTTGCGTTGTTGTGAATCACATGGACAACCACGGGAATGGTGTAAATTTTATCTTCTATGCGGGCAAGGCTGTTTTTACGTTGATTTTGTATTACTTGAATTTGGCTTTCAAACAAAGATTTTCGTTGATTCCAATCACTATATTTTTCTTGCATTTTTTTATCATCTAATGCAACACCACATTTATCTTGTGCCAACAACATAGAAGGCATTAATATGATTAATATGAATAATAGTTTTTTCATTTTGGATAATTGTTTTTGATTACTGAATATAAAAACGGCTTTAACCTGCATTTTTTTATAAAAAAATACAAATTAAAGCCGTTTTAGTGAGAGTCGTGTAATTTATTGGAATGTTATTTCAGTGCTTCTGATTTTTCGTAAGCCATGATAATGTCACGAACTAAGCGGTGACGAACCACATCTTTGCCATCTAATTCTACAAAAGCAATCCCCTTGATGTTATCTAGTATTCTGCTAGCTTCCGCCAAACCCGATTTTACTTTAGTTGGTAAGTCAATTTGAGTTTTATCACCAGTAATAATTACTTTAGATTGAATCCCCATCCTTGTCAAGAACATTTTCATTTGCATGGGTGTGGTATTTTGTGCCTCATCCAACAAGATAAAAGCATTATTGAGTGTTCTCCCACGCATATATGCTAACGGAGCGATTTCAATAACCCTATTTTCGATAAAATATTTCAGCTTTTCAGGCTGAATCATATCGTCTAACGCATCATAAATAGGACGAAGATATGGGTCTATTTTCTCTTTTAGGTCTCCCGGCAAAAAGCCTAGATTCTCCCCAGCCTCCACAGCAGGACGAGTAATGATTATTTTTTTTACTTCTTTATTTTTTAAAGCTTTTACCGCAATCGCAACAGCAGTATATGTTTTTCCAGTTCCAGCAGGCCCAATGGCGAAAACAATATCATTTTTTGAAGCCGCCTCAACCATTTTTTGCTGGTTAGGGGTTTTTACTTTAATAACTACCCCTTTGGTGCCATATAATAATACATCGTCTTCCTCTTTCAGATGTACATTGGGTTCAGTAGTAGGGTTTTTCTCAAGAGTAAGATAGGATTGAACTTGCTCTTTTGAAATCTTGCCATACTTTTGGTAGTGTTGGATGAGTGAATCCAAGATTTCGTTTATTCTTACTATTTCTGGCAATGAGCCTCGGATGGTAATTTCGTTTCCACGAGAAATGATTTTACTTTGAGGAAATGCCGCAGCAACTTGTTTGATATTACTGTTTTCAACACCAAGAAAACCAACCAACTCAAGGTCTTCTAAGGTAATTATTTTTTCTGTCAAATCTGAAATATGTTAAAGTTTGAATAATATTCTACTTAAACTTAATAAAAAAATGCGTCAATTGTTGCATAATTTTAGATTAAATCTCATTCAATGATTTTAAACTTTGATTATCAATAAATTATGAAATCTATGGTTTTATATTTTTCGGTTTTCTAAGAATTTCTTTGTAAAATTGTGTTGCGTAAAGAAAATCTCCTTTTTGAAATATTTTAAAATTTGTAAAATCTGGATAAGAAGGCTTGAATACTGAGAATGGAACAAACAAATCAAAATAACGGAAATTATAAAAAAAACGGTAATTATGCCGGTGGACGAATCTCTGCTCAAAACAGGTGGTTGGATACTGGATTAGGTAAAATCCCGCCCCAAGCGACAGACTTAGAAGAAGCTGTGTTAGGGGCTTTGATGTTAGAGCGTGATGCATTAACAGATGTAATTGATATATTAAAAGTTGAATCGTTTTATAAAGAAGCCCATCAAAGAATTTATGGGGCTATTACGCAATTATTTGCTAATTCAGAACCTATTGACTTATTAACGGTTAAAAATCAATTAGTTACGACAGGGGAATTAGAAATAGCAGGGGGTGTACAATATTTAGCTGAGTTGACACAAAGAGTAAATTCAGCAGCCAATATAGAGTTTCATGCCAGAATTGTAGTTGAACACTCGCTAAAAAGACAATTGATTACGGTATCATCTGAGATTCAGAAAATGGCTTATGAAGATACTACCGACGTATTCATGTTGTTAGATAAAATTGAGCAAGAACTTTTTAGGATTTCGGAAGCCAACATCAGGAAGAATTATTCTGATATGGGGCAGATTATGCGTTCGGCCTTATTAGAACTTGAGTTAAAGAAAAATCAAAAAGAAGGCTTAACAGGCGTACCAACGGGCTTTACGGCCTTGGATAGGGTTACTTCTGGCTTTCAGAAAACAGAATTAATTATTATTGCTGCCCGCCCAGGTATGGGTAAAACAGCCTTGATTTTATCAGCTTGTAGAAATGCTGCTGTGGACCATGGGCAAGCAGTAGCTTTCTTTTCATTAGAGATGTCGTCTGTTCAGTTGGTCAATCGTTTGATTTCAGCAGAAGCAGAACTAGAATCAGATAAATTAAGAAAAGGAAATCTAGCTCCACACGAATGGGCACAATTGCATGCGAAGATTGGTAAATTGACCAATGCACCGATTTTTATTGATGACACGCCTGCATTGTCTATTTTGGAGTTAAGAGCTAAAGCACGTCGTTTGAAAGCTCAACATGATATTCAGATGATTGTGATTGACTATCTTCAATTAATGTCTGGCGACTCTGGCGGAAAAGGCACAGGTAACCGTGAACAAGAGATTGCGAATATTTCTCGTTCATTAAAACAGCTTGCTAAAGAATTGAACGTACCTGTGATTGCACTATCGCAATTGAGTCGTGCCGTAGAAACGAGAGGGGGAGATAAAAAGCCTCAATTGTCAGATTTACGTGAATCAGGGTCGATTGAACAAGATGCTGATATGGTAATGTTTATTTATCGTCCAGATTATTATGGTATTACACAAGATGAATCAGGTAATTCGGTAGCTGGAATAGGAGAGTTGATTATCGCTAAAAACCGTGCGGGTTCATTAGATACTGTTCAATTAAGATTTATAGGGAAATATACAAAATATTGTGATTTAGATGCTGGTGATTATATGGGCTATGCAGGTGATAGTCTTCAATCTTTCCAGCAGATAGATAATCCTGCGGCCGCTTTTGAAGGTGGTGGTAAAATGTTGGGTAGCAAAATTAATAATTTGCCATCTCAAAATACGGGTTCTCCTTTCGGAACTACTTCGCCGAACCAAGATGTTCCTTTTTAAAAATATTAATGCATAAACATGAGTCATCCCGAATTTTAAAATCATAAAAAAGCGGTCGAAAAACAAATTTCGACCGCTTTTTTATGATTGATGGGTATCGAATTCCTACTGTTTGAGCGAAGCGAGACGGGTCGCCGTTGCGATTAGGAATTCTTGATTTTTTTGTTACTTTTTGCATCAAGGCAAAAAGTAAGGACGAGAATAAATCCAAAAAACATTAAAATCTTTTAAAACTTGCTTTTCCAAGAGAAAATTCGGGATGACTCATGTATGTTAACGTAAATCTAATCTAACAACATTCTCTACATGATGCGTCTGTGGAAACATATCTACAGGTTGTACAGCAGTTACTTGATACTTTTCGTCTAACAGCGCTAAATCTCTTGCCTGAGTAGCAGGATTACAACTTACATAAACAATTCGTTTAGGTGAAGCCTCTAGTAGTGTCCTTACTACAGGCTCGTCCATTCCTGCACGTGGTGGGTCAGTAATAACAATGTCTGGTCTTCCGTGTTTGTTTACAAACTCACTACTCAATAATTTCCTCATATCACCCGCATAAAACTCTGTGTTAGTCACATTATTAATCTGCGAATTTACTTTAGCATCCTCCACAGCCATTTCAACGTATTCTAATCCTATTACTTTTTTGGCTTGACGCGCTACGAAATTAGCAATTGTTCCAGTACCCGTATAAAGGTCGTACACAAAATCATTTTCTGTGATATCAGCATATTCACGCGTAATCTTATATAATTCGTACGCCTGTTTTGAATTGGTCTGAAAGAAAGATTTTGGGCCTACTCTAAACTTTAAATCCTCCATTTCCTCAATAATGTATGGTAAACCTTTAAAGTTTATAATCTCTAAATCAAAGAATGTATCATTGCCTTTGGTATTGATAACATAATTCAAGGAAGTGATTTCAGGGAAAGTCTCCGCAAGGAAATTCATTACTAAATCAATATCCTCTGGCTGGCAGTAGGCAAATTGAACTACGACCATTAAATCCCCCGAACTGGCAGTCCTGATAATCAGGTTTCTTAAAGCCCCTTTTTCTTGGCGAACTTGCTCATAATAGTCTAAATTATGTTTAGCCGTAAAATCTCTCAAAGCCAATCGGATGGCATTCGAAGGGTCTGGTTGTAAGTAGCAATGGTCGATGTCTAATATTTTATCATAACGCTTAGGGATATGAAAGCCTAAAGCATTTCTTGAGAAAGACTCTCCCGAATTAATCTGTTCTTGTGTTAACCATCTGTTTTGCGAGAAGGTATATTCAAGCTTATTACGATAATAAAATTTTTCAGCAGAGGGAAAAATAGGCTTAATTTCAGGTAAATCTACTTTCGCAATTCTTTCTAAGGCATCTACTACTTGTTTGTATTTGAAGTCTAATTGTATTTGATAATCAATGTGTTGCCATTTACAACCACCACATGTACCAAAATGAGAACAAATTGTTTGGGTACGGTAATGTGAGTTGGGACGAATGTTAAAAGCCACCGCCTCCATGAAGCTTTTCTTCGATTTCAATACTCTTAAATCAGCATAATCTCCCGGTGCTACAGGCCCTTCAATAAAAATTACTTTATCTTCAATTCTACTGATACACTTTGCTTCAGAAGCAAAGTTTTCAATTAATACATTTTCAAAAATGATATTTTCTTTATTTTTCTTTTTCATACTTTGCAAAAATACGAAGTATTGAAATTATTATTGACAATCAGCAAGGAGTTTTCAGAAACTTAGTTGAATTTTGTAGTATTAAGGACAAGTATTATAAATGTTTATCAATGAAGCTGTTTAAACTTTCGGTTTCTGTGGTGAAAGTATTGTCTTTTAGAATAGCTTGTTTCAAAATTTGGGAAGCATAGCATCGCTACGTTGAGTAAATTTTGGAACAAGCTATTCTAAAAGACTTAGTTTAACCCGAAAGGAAAAGTTTAAACAACTTCAATAACATTTATACCATTTTAAGAAACGTCGCAACAAATTTTATTATGAAAGGTAAGGTTGTTATTATTACAGGGGCATCATCTGGTATCGGAAAAGCAATGGCATTTGCTTTTGGTCGTGAAGGTGCAAAAATTGTTATTACAGGTAGAAAACAAGAGGCACTTTTAGCAACAAGTCAAGCGCTTACAGCAAGTGGAATCGAAAATTTACCCATTGTTTCTGATGTAAGTATTGAAAGCGACAATCAAGATGTTGTTGAGAAAACAATTGCTGCTTATGGTAAAATTGATATTTTAATCAATAATGCAGGCGTATCCATGAGAGCCATGTTTGAAGACTGCGATACTGAGGTTATCAGAAAAGTAATGGATATTAACTTTTTTGGAACAGTCTATATTACAAAATATGCTTTACCATATATCAAAGCAACGAAAGGCTCAATCGTAGGAATTTCTTCCATTGCAGGATATAGAGGTTTGCCAGTAAGGGTTGGCTATTCAGCATCTAAATTTGCGTTGAATGGTTTTCTAGAAGGACTTCGCACAGAGCTTTTACACTCAGGCGTACACGTTTTAACAGCTTGCCCAGGTTTTACGGCTTCTAATATCAGGGTAGCATCCTTAGGAGCAGACGGAAACTCGAAAGGAGAATCTATGCGTGATGAAGGGAATATGATGAGTTCGGAAGAAGTAGCTGATAGAATTTTATATGCTGTAAAACATCGTAAAAGAGATTTAGTTTTAACATTACAAGGGAAATTTACAGTGTTTATCAATAAATGGTTGCCATCGTTAACTGATAATTTAGTGTTTAATGCTTTGGCTAAAGAAAAAGATTCTCCATTGAAAAAATAAAGCTAAAAAGGCTAATTCTGAGCAGAATTAGCCTTTTTAGAAAATTAACCGAATGTTCATTCTACTAGCCAAATGTCACTTTCTTTTAAATACAGGAATTTGTCGTTCCAATATACACGTTTCCAAATATCATTTCCTCCGATTAAGTTCAAACGATGACCTCTATCTATGATAGACACCACTGGCGCTACGGCCGAGGGTTCAGCTCTTAACAAAACGCCATCTCTTTTAATAATGCCTTGATGGTATTTATCAGGTAGATTTAATAATATACCAATGCCGATGATGTAAATCAGTAAAAATATTTTTTGACCCAGAGGAATATGATTGTTTTTGTATCTCTTGGTAAACAACACAAAGAAAATATAAATACTTAACACAAGCATGGTACCAATCAAGAAACCAGAATACTGTTTATAAAATAGGATAAGGAAATTAAAATCATTCAATTCATATCCTTTTAATTCATGAAGCTGTGCTATTTCATTGAGTTTTGATAAAATCTTCTCGTTGGGGTCTTGTTGATAGGCCTTGTTTAGGTAATACAGTGTTTTTAAAAAATCTCCTTTTTTTTCTTTTAAAAAGGCCAATTTTAAAAATAATGCAGTTGAAGGTTTTTCGATTGAAGGCAAAAGTTGTTCATAAATTCCCTCTGACTGAGAGAAATTATCAGCTTTATACAGTGAGTCTGCTTTTTTCAGTGTTGCTACATTGCTTTGAGAATAAGCTAGTTGTAGAAATGCTAAAGAAAAACATAAAAAAAATATGACTTTTTTTAGATAGTATGCTTGCATTGTATTCTTAATAATCGTAGTTTTGCACCGCAATTAAGGGAAACAATATGACAAAAACAAAAGATGTTTAGTCTGTTTCTTAAAATAGCAAATGATTCCGTAGCTCAGTTGGTAGAGCAATACACTTTTAATGTATGGGTCCTGGGTTCGAGTCCCAGCGGGATCACAAAGGAAAAAGCCATCGCTTTTGCTAAAGCGATGGCTTTTTTTACCCAAAAAAATAATTTTAATTACCGATTCCGTAGCTCAGTTGGTAGAGCAATACACTTTTAATGTATGGGTCCTGGGTTCGAGTCCCAGCGGGATCACAAAGATTACCAGTGGTAATCTTTCCTTCGTGCCAGAGCGCACATTTTATATATACAAACTTCGGTTTGAAGATTCCGTAGCTCAGTTGGTAGAGCAATACACTTTTAATGTATGGGTCCTGGGTTCGAGTCCCAGCGGGATCACAAGGTTACCAGTGGTAATCTTCCTTCGTGCCAGCGCGCACATTTTATATATACAAACTTCGGTTTGAAGATTCCGTAGCTCAGTTGGTAGAGCAATACACTTTTAATGTATGGGTCCTGGGTTCGAGTCCCAGCGGGATCACAGAAGCTACTAATTTTAAAAATAATACTTACCTCATTTTTAACTTATTGGTATTATCACTTCTTATGGGCTGAATTATTCAATTGCCTTCCCTAGCCCTTAATCTTTCGATTCTTGAAAATCATTGTCTGCCATCTCTCTATTAGTATTTTTTATAAGTACATTTTGCTATATTTGACACTATGTATTTAATTAACCAATGACTGAGCTGAATTAAACAATTATGATATTTTCCAAACTTGGCTTACAAAAGTGAGACAAAGACTATCACATAATTAATTGAGAAGCTCTAAATATTTGACAACCAAACATTAAAGGTTTGAATCAAATAACAGAAGTTCTGGACGTTAACACCAAAGATGTACTGCAACAGAAATGAGTAAAGAAAACCTAATAGAAGACAACCTAATCGAGCAACTGAAAGGGCTGAAATACATTCATCGGCACGACATAATTGATAGAAAAAGCCTTGAGCAAAATTTCAAAACTAAGTTTGAAGCCCTTAATCGTGTTCGTTTGTCTGAAAACGAATTTTTAAGACTTAGGGAAGAAATCATTGAAACGGATGTGTTCAAAGCTTCTAAACTTTTACGTGAAAGACAATACTTTCAACGTGAAGACGGAACGCCTTTGCATTACACTTTGGTCAATAACAAAGAATGGTGTAAAAATGACTTTGAAGTTATCAGTCAATTACGAATTAATTCTGAAAATAGTCATCAACGATATGACATCATTTTATTGATTAATGGTTTACCTGTGGTGCAAATCGAGCTGAAAAATTCGGGTATTTCACCACGTGTGGCCATGCAACAAATTGTAGATTACAAAAACGAACCGGGCAACGGTTACGGTAATTCTCTTCTTTGCTATATGCAGTTGTTTATCGTGAGCAACAGAACCAACACTTATTATTTTGCAAATAACAAGAATCAGCATTTTGCCTTTAATGCAGACGAACAGTTTTTGCCCATTTATCAATTGTCAGACGAAAACAACAAGAAAATTACCCACCTTGATTTGTTTACTGAAAAATTCCTAACGAAGTGTACTTTGGGCAGTATGATAAGTAAGTATATGGTTTTGGTTGAAAGTGAGCAAAAGTTGCTTGTTATGCGACCTTACCAAATTTATGCTGTCAAAGCGATTATCAACTGTATCCAACAAAATAGAGGCAATGGGTATATTTGGCATACGACAGGAAGTGGCAAAACGTTGACATCATTTAAGGCTTCAACCCTCCTAAAAGACAATCCTGAAATTGATAAATGCTTGTTCGTGGTTGACCGTAAAGACCTCGACAGACAAACTCGGGAGGAGTTCAATAAATTTCAGGAAGGAAGTGTGGAAGAAAACACCAATACTGAGACTTTGGTGAGACGTTTACTTTCTAGTGATTATGCTGATAAAGTGATTGTTACCACCATTCAAAAATTGGGTTTAGCTTTAGATGGCTCACAAAATAAAAACTACAAAGAGCGATTAGAACCTTTAAGAAAAAAACGTATCGTTTTCATCTTTGATGAGTGCCACCGCTCTCAATTTGGCGACAACCATAAAGCAATTAAAGAGTTTTTTCCTAATGCCCAGTTATTTGGTTTTACTGGTACGCCTATTTTTGAAAAAAATGCAACGTACATCCAACGAAACGGTGAAGAGGCTAAATATAAAGAAACAAAAGATATATTCGAAAAGCAATTACACGCTTATACCATCACTCATGCCATTGAAGATAAAAATGTTCTAAAATTTCACATCGACTACTTCAAAGGAAAAGGAGAAAACAATCCAAAGTCAAGTGAATCCCTTACCCAAAAAGCTATCGTGGAAGCAATTTTAGACAAACACGATGCAGCTACCAATTCAAGAAAGTTTAATGCCGTCTTAGCAACAGCTAATATCAATAATGCTATTGAGTACTATCAATTGTTTAAGGAAATTCAGAAAAAGAAGCAATCTGAGCATCCTAATTATATCCCTTTAAATATCGCTTGCGTGTTCTCGCCACCTGCTCAGTTGATGGCAAAACAAGAAAGCCAACAAAGTCAGAAAAATTCTGCTGACATTAAGCAATTACAGGAGGATTTGGTACAAGAACGTGAGGATAACAAACAAAACCCTGAAGAGAAGAAAAAAGCATTAACAGAAATTATTGAGGACTATAATCAACAATTTAAAACTAACCACAGCATCAACGAATTTGATTTGTATTACCAAGATGTGCAAAAGCGTATTAAAGACCAGAAATGGACTAACAAAGAACTTTCGCACAGTGAAAAACTTGATGTTACAATAGTGGTTGATATGTTGCTTACTGGGTTTGACAGTAAATACTTGAATACGTTGTATGTTGACAAGAATTTGAAATACCACGGCTTAATTCAAGCATTTTCAAGAACTAATCGTGTACTAAACGATACTAAACCTTACGGTAATATTTTAGATTTTCGTTCTCAGCAAGATGCCGTTAATGATGCTATTACGCTTTTCTCGGGTGAGGACGATGGTAAAGCTAATCAAATTTGGTTAGTTGATACTGCACCAGTGGTGATTGAAAAATACCAAAAAGCAGTAGAAGCTTTAGGCGTATTTATGCAGGGACATAACTTGGTAAACGAGCCACAGGATGTATATAACCTGAAAGGCGACGCAGCACGGATTTCATTTGTGAAAAACTTTAAAGAGGTGCAAAGGTTGAAAACCCAGCTTGACCAATACACTGATATAACAGAACAGCAAAAAACAACCATTGAAGCTATTTTGCCAACAGAAACCTTGCAGGAGTTTAGAAGTTCGTACATAGAAACTGCCAAACAATTAAGGGAAATACAACAAAAAAATGATGAAAACACACCGCCCGAAATTCAACAATTGGATTTTGAATTTGTATTGTTTGCCTCTGCTATAATTGATTATGACTACATCATGAATTTGATTGCAGATAATACACAAAGAAAACCTTCTAGGCAGAGAATGACCAAAGCACAGGTAATTAGCTTGCTGAGTGCTAATGCCAACTTGATGGACGAACAAGAAAATTTAACCGAGTACATCAATAGTTTAGATTGGAACAGTGGACAGGATGTAGAATCGCTTCGAAAAGGCTACGAAAATTTTAAAGACGAAAAATACAACAAAGAACTGGCAACTATTGCACACAAACACGGCTTGCAAACGGCTGACCTGAAAAGCTTTGTAGAAAAAATATTAAGTCGAATGATTTTTGATGGTGAAAAACTCACTGACCTTTTAGCACCTCTGGAGTTGAGCTGGAAAGCACGTAGAGTAAAAGAATTGGAACTAATGGCAGATTTAGTACCACAATTAAAAAAATTAGCTCAAGGCATAGAAATCGGCGGTTTATCTGCTTATGAATAGAATTTTAGACATGAGTAACAAACCTCAAACAAGTATAAACGATTCTGATTATACCGAGATTTTACATCAGGCCATCAGTCAAATAAAGACTGCCCGAACCCTGATTGCAAAACAGGTAAACAGTAGCACCAATTCTGTGTATTGGAATTTGGGCAAATTACTCTTTGAAAAGCAATTAGAAGAAGGCTACGGCAGTGGCGTTGTAAAACAACTCTCTGTAGATTTAAAATACGAATTCCCAGATATGGGCTTGTCGCCTCGTAATTTATGGAATATGAAACTGTTTTATGAGCGTTATTATCAGGCAGACCAAAAACTGCTACAAGCCGTAGCAGTTTTGCCTTGGGGACACAATTTGCTGTTAATTAACAAAGTTCAGTCGCTTGAAGCCGTTGCATATTACGCCAATGAAGCCGTAACCAAAGGTTGGAGCAGGGATATATTGCTCAACGCCATAAAAATGGACAGTTATGCCTATGCCCAAAAACAAATCAAATCGCATAATTTTAACGAAACGCTTCCCGCCATTGATGCCGATTATGCAAACGAAGTATTTAAAGATACTTATAATCTTGGTTTCTTAGGAATAACCGAACACGTTAAAGAATTAGGTTTAGAAAAACGATTAGTAGAAAAAATTAAATCGTTTATATTGGAATTAGGCAAAGGGTTTTCGTTTATAGGCAACCAATACCGCTTGGAATACAACCACAAAGAATACTTTGTGGATATGCTTTTTTTCCATAGAGGACTACAGTCTTTGGTGGCTATTGAATTAAAAATTGGAAGCTTTAAAGCCGAATATGTGGGAAAAATGAACCTCTATCTTTCACTTTTAGATAAATTAGAAAAAGGAGATAATGAAAACCCATCTATAGGTATTATTCTTTGTGCCGACAAAGACCATTTAGATGTGGAAATTGCATTGCAAGACATTAACAAACCTATTGGGGTAGCCGAATACCAATTACTGCTACCGAAAAATGAATTACAAGCCTTAGTGCTGAACGAAATAAACGCCACAGAATTAGAAAATGAGTAAAGATAAATTAATGCCAGAATTGAGGTTTCCAGAGTTTGTGAAAGATGAGGAGTGGAAGGAGAAGAAGTTGGGAGATGTTACAGAAAATGTAATGTATGGCATGAATGCTGCATCTGTTGAATATGATGGAGAAAATAAATACATAAGAATTACAGATATTGATGAAAGCACTAGATTGTTTTTGCCTAATCCTTTAACATCTCCAGACGGTCAATTAGATGAAAAATACCTTGTAAATGTAGGTGATTTGCTTTTTACCAGAACAGGAGCAAGTGTTGGAAAATCTTATTTACATCAAAGTGAAAATGAGAAAATTTATTTCGCTGGTTTCTTAATTCGGTTTGCAATAAAGAAGCAAGTTCCATATTTCATTTATGCACAAACTTTAACAGAAAAATATCAAAAATGGGTTTCAAATACCTCCACACGTTCAGGACAACCAGGAATAAATGCAGAAGAATATAAATCATATTCAATTATTCTTCCCTCCACACTTGAAGAACAACAAAAAATCGCTTCCTGCCTTTCTTCCTTAGATGAAGTAATTACAGCCCAAAGCCAAAAATTAGTGTTACTCAAAGAACACAAAAAAGGCTTGATGCAAAACCTTTTTCCACAAGAAGGTGAGACAGTGCCTAAGCATCGGTTTCCTGAATTTAAAAATGATGTGGAATGGGTGGAGAAGAAGTTAGGGGATATTGCCGAAATAATTACTGGCAGTACGCCAAGCACCAACGAACCCGCTTATTATGGAGGAGATAAAATGTTTGTTTCGCCTGCGGATATAAGTGATAAAAGAATTGTCGGTCAAACGAAAACTACATTAACAGATTTGGGATTTACAAAGACGAGACAAATTAAAGCAGGAAGTGTTCTGTTCGTTTGTATAGGTTCTACAATAGGAAAAGTTGCTCAAAACAAATTCAATTGTGCTACTAACCAACAATTAAATTCATTAGTCGCTTTTAATGACTATTCTAGTGATTTTTTATATTCTTTACTTGATGCAAATTCATCAGAAATAGCTTCAGTTGCAGGAAATCATGCTGTTCCTATTATCAACAAATCGACTTTTTCTGAAATTAAATTACCTTTTCCCTCTTCACTCGAAGAGCAACAAAAAATTGCCTCTTGCCTTTCCTCTTTAGATGAATTAATCACAGCACAGGCAGAAAAAATAGAACAGTTAAAACTACATAAACAAGGATTGATGCAAGGGTTGTTTCCAAAAATCGGAAAATAGAAGATGATATACGGTATATTACGCCCCAACGGGGCTTCTAGCCACATAAGTCCTTCACCATAGATAAGCCCTTCGCAAGGGCACAGCCCACAGCCAAGCCCTGCAAGGGCGTACTATCTTAATGAAGGGTAATAGCCCTTCGAAATTAAATCAAAAAAATGACACAAAAAGACCAACAACAATTAGGGAAAACCCTTTGGGATATAGCAGACAATTTACGTGGGGCCATGAATGCGGATGATTTTAGGGATTATATGCTTTCATTCCTCTTCCTTAGATACTTATCATATAATTACGAAGAAGCTGCCAAAAAGGAACTGGGTTCGGATTATCCAGATAATACGCCTCCAGATGTAATGTCGCAGATAAAGGTCAATTCACCTTTACAGATTTGGTATGCAGAAAATAAAGAAGATATACCTGAATTTGAAAAACAGATGCGTAGAAAGGTGCATTATGTAATTCAGCCAGAACACCTATGGAGCAACATTACAGAATTAGCACGAACCCAGAATGATGAATTATTATTAACCCTCGAAGCTGGTTTTAATTATATCGAAAATGAGTCATTTGAAGGTTCATTTCAGGGCTTGTTTTCTGAAATCAATTTAAACTCTGAAAAACTTGGTAAAACAGCCATAGAACGAAATAAAAAACTTTGTATTATCATTCAGAAAATTGCTGATGGTATTACAGATTTTTCTACTGATTCTGATACACTTGGCGATGCTTATGAATATTTGATTGGTCAGTTTGCGGCTGGCTCAGGCAAAAAAGCAGGTGAGTTTTATACACCACAACAAATTTCTACCATTTTATCAGAAATTGTAACCTTAGATAGTCAAGAGCCAAAGACAGGAAAGAAGAAAAAACTAAATAAGGTATTAGATATGGCTTGTGGTTCGGGTTCATTGTTGCTCAATGTAAGAAAACGAATCAAAGACAGTGATGGAAGTGTGGGCAAAATATATGGACAAGAAAAGAACATTACTACCTACAACCTTGCCCGAATGAATATGCTTTTACACGGTATGAAAGATACCGAGTTTGAAATATTTCATGGAGATACCCTTGAGAATAACTGGGATATACTCAATGAGATGAATCCGAGTAAAAAAGTTGAATTTGATGCCATTGTAGCTAATCCACCGTTTAGTTTAAGATGGGAACCCAATGATACCTTAGCGGATGATTTTCGTTTCAAAAGCTATGGTTTAGCACCCAAATCAGCAGCAGACTTTGCTTTCTTATTACACGGCTTTCACTTCTTGGGAAAAGAAGGAACAATGGCTATCATCCTACCACACGGAGTATTATTCCGTGGTGGAGCTGAAGAACGAATCAGAACCAAGTTGCTAAAAGATAATAACATAGATACTGTAATTGGCTTACCCTCAAACTTATTTTATTCCACAGGGATTCCAGTTTGTATTTTGGTTTTGAAGAAATGTAAAAAGCACGATGATGTATTATTTATCAATGCGAGTGAAAATTTTGAGAAAGGGAAAAGACAAAATACGCTAAGAGAAGGTGAAAATGGAGAACCAAACGATATTCAAAAAATTATAGAAACCTACCAGTTCAGACCCGAACATATTGAAAGATATGCACGAAGGGTATCAATGGATGAAATCGAAAATAATGGATACAATCTGAATATCTCTCGTTATGTAAGTACATCAATAGACGAAGTGCAAATTAGCTTAGATGACGTAAATGCCAAACTAATGGAGATAAACAAAAGCATAGAAATAAATACAGCTAAACACAATGAATTTTTGAAAGAATTGGGACTAAATCAAATTTAAAGAAAATAATTCTCCACAAAAAGAAGCGATGAATCTATAATATCACAGATTCATCGCTTTTTTTGTGCATGGTAGTATTCTATCTGGTATGATTTTTTAATGTTTTTATTTTAGTTTTTTTAATCAAAACACCATTGAGAGGACTATCTTCTGATATTATAAAGAGGAGAGGTCTCTAGTGTTTTCGTATAAAAGATAGGGTTGATTGTTTCACTAAAAACATAAATAATATGCCATGGACTAAGAGCGATTATCCGCCATCATACAAAAACCAACCTAAGAAAGTTAGGGACAAAGCCGTTGAGATAGCCAATGAGGTATTAAAGGACGGTGCCGAAGAAGGGCTTGCTATTGCTACGGGATTGAAAAAAGCCCGAGAAGTTTTAGCAAAAAAAGAAGATTCGCACAAGCAATAGAAAAAATAAGGATGTTATTGCCTATAGCTATAATTTGATGATATATCGCTTGAATTAACTAAAGACAATATTCAACATGAATATGTTTGATGTCGGAATTGTTGTATTTTTAGCTAAATTTATTTTCATTCTTTTTGTAAAGGGCAAGGCATTCGTCATATCCTCTTAATTCAACCTTAATTCTTGGAAATTAAAAATACTACCGACGACTATTTCTTCCTTGAAAACGGTGGCGAAGCTGCCGAAATCATTAGGAATTTAGACTGGTCTTCAAATATTCTAGGACGACCTGAAACATGGCCTGAAAATTTGAAGAATACTTTGGCTACATTATTGCCATCCAAATTCCCGATGTTTCTTTGGTGGGGCAATGACCTAATCCAGTTTTATAATGATGCCTATAGACCAAGCTTTGGAGATCAGGGGAAACACCCTAAAGCTATGGGACAAAGAGCGGAAGATTGCTGGCCTGAGATATGGGATTTTCTTGCTCCGCATATTTCTAATATATTAGCTACTGGCGAAAGTGTCTGGTATGAAAATATGTTATTGCCTATACATCGAAATGGTAAACTTGAGGATGTGTATTGGACATTCAGTTATAGTCCAGTAAGAGGAGACGACCGTCAGATTGAGGGTATTTTGGTAGTTTGTAATGAAACAACCAATACTGTAAACCATAACAAACAGCTTCAAAATAGTAAGGATGAACTATTATTCGCTATTGAAGCAGCCGAACTTGGCACTTTTGACCTTAATCCAGTCACTAATAAATTTTCAGCAAATAACCGCCTTAAAAGTTGGTTCGGATTACAGCCCGATGATGAGATTGCCCTAAATATAGCAACAGACGTAATAGCAGAAGCTGATCGTGATAATGTGATAAAAGCGATAGGGGATGCCTTAAAATTTGAATTAGGGGGGAAGTATGAAATAGAATATACGATTATTCACCCTATCACAAAAGAAGAAAAAATAGTGCGTGCCAAAGGACGCGCTTGGTTTAATGAGAATAAAGAAGCCTATCGTTTTAACGGAATTTTGCAGGACATCACAGAACATAAAAAGGCTAATGATGAAATTTTGAGGTCAAGACAGTTGACTGACCTCACCCTACATAATATGGGTATGGGCCTTTTTAATGTTGATTTTGCTACTAATAATATAGAATATTCTCCTGAATTTGCTGCTCTTATATCTGGTTCAAAAATTAAAGATTTATCACGGATGGATTTTGTTAAATATATCCATCCTGATGATTTAGGGTTGCGTCTTGAAGCTATTGAGCAAGGATTAACAACTGGTAAATTTTATTATACCCCACGAGTAATTTGGGACGACGGAAGTATTCATCATATTGCCATTTCTGGAGCTAGGATTGTTGACGCTAAGGGCAATCCCAAGATATTCTCAGGAACAGGCATAGATATTACAGAACGAGAAAGAAGTCGTGTAGCATTACAGCAAGCAGAGCATAGACTGGAACAAACAAAGCGTGAAGCAAATGCTATGTTCAGAAATGTGACTGATAGTTCACCTACTGGACTTTGGCTAGCTGATAAACAAGGTATGTTGACCTACTTGAATAACACTTTGGTAGAGTGGACAGGCATGCCTTATTCAGAATTGTTGGGGATAGGCTGGACAAACGCTATCATTGAAGAAGACAGACAAATGGCAGCGGAAGTCTTTGAGGAAGCTGTGAATTCGCTATCGCATTATGATGTGCTTTTTAGGATTAAGAAAGCTACTGGGAAAATAGTATGGTGTCGTGCAGCAGGAGACCCATTTTTTGATGAGAGTGGCAAGTATGCTGGCTATGCAGGATTTTGTATGGACATGGATGAAATCATCGCAAGCAGAAAAGCACTTACGGAAAGCGAAGAACGTTTTAGCCTCATGATTAAGCAAGCTCCTGTAGGAATATGCCTTTTTACAGGATTGGATATGAAAATTGAGATTGCGAATGATATCATGATTGGATATTGGGGGAAAGACAGAACTATCATGGGTAAACCGCTTGAAATAGCCATCCCCGAATTAGTTGGTCAGCCATTTCTCTCATTATTGCAGGAAGTTTACTTAACAGGCGTGCCTTATGAAGCTGTTTCTACCCCAGCACGCCTTGAAGTAGATGGGAAATTAAGTACATTTTATTTTGATTTTACCTATAAGCCAATCAGGGATATTCATGGAAATATTTATGGTATTATGGATATTGCCGTTGATGTAACTGAACGGGTTTTAGCCTCACAAAAATTAGATGATACACGTATTGCCTTAGCGGGTGCTATTGAATTGGCCGAACTAGCAACATGGCAACTTGATATTAGAAATAAAGCATTTTCTTATTCAAAAAGGTTTATGGATTGGCTAGGCTTCACTGAAGATACCAAAACGATGGATGAAGCTTATAATCCATTGCCTAATGATTACAGAAAATTAGTCAGTGATGCAATCCAAGCTGCTATAATGCCAGGTTCTTCGGGAATTTATGATAATGAGCATCCAATTATCAACAGCGTTACGGGGCAGGTAAGGATTATTCATGCAACGGCAAGGGTATTTTATAATAGTGATGGTATGCCAGCGTATTTAAGTGGCACAGCCCAAGACGTAACAAAAGAAAGAAAATTACAAGAAGAACTAACATTTAAAATCAGAAAAAGTACGGCAGAATTACGCCAAGCAAATGCAGAATTAGAGATAAATAATAAAGAATTGCAACAGTTTGCTTACATTGCCTCGCATGATTTGCAAGAACCTGTTCGGAAAATATCGGTCTTCATTCAGATGCTTGAAAATTATATCACATCTGACCCAGAAAAGGTAAAAATATACATTGAAAAAATAAGTAATTCAGCAAAACGCATGTCAACATTGATTAAAGATGTGCTTGGTTTTTCTGAATTAGCTAATAGTACCAAAGTAATTGAAATTGTAGATTTGGAGGAGGTAATGGAGAATATCTTGAGTGATTTTGACTTGACAATTGAACAAAAAGAAGCTACTATCATCTACCAAAATTTACCAAAATTAAAAGCTATTCCATTACAAATGGGGCAGTTGTTTGGCAATTTAATATCTAATGCTTTGAAATATTCTCGTCAGGATGTTAAGCCTGTCATTAAGGTTATCAGTAGCAAGCTTAATGACAACGATAAAAAACTATTTTCTATCGATAATTCATTAGATTATTATAAAATTGAGGTTATCGATAATGGAATAGGTTTTAATCAAAAGTATGCAGAGCAGATTTTTAATATTTTTCAACGATTACATGGCAAAAATGAATTCGCAGGTACTGGTATCGGGCTGGCAATGTGTCGAAAAATTGTACAAAATCATAATGGAGATATTAAGGCATTTTCGGAGGAAGGAAAAGGAACAACATTTGTTCTTGTGATACCAGAAGAATAAAACAAGTAATTTTCGACCCATACATTCCTATTTTATATTAGATAACAAATGATGAAGACTGTCTTTTTGATTGATGATGATTTAGATGAACGTGAAATATTTCAGGAGTCTTTATAGGTACTTAACCTATATGTTTAGTATAGTAATATATGAATTTTGAGGAGGCTACAAATAAATACGGTTTTCAGTAACATTTTTTAATAACTTGATTTTTAGCGCAGTATAAATTTCTTAGACATATTCCCTTAAAATATACTTTTAGGAACGAGTTTTTTGTAATTTTAATGCTGAAGCTGTTTAAGCTTTCCGTTTCTTAGGTGAAAGTATTGTATTTTTGGATTGCTTTTTTCAAAATTTGGGAAGCATAGCATCGCTATGTTGAGTAAATTTTGGAACAAGCTATTCTAAAAGACTTAGTTTAACCCGAAAGGGAAAGTTTAAACAGCTTCGCTTAATAAAAATACTTGTTATCCATGGAATTGTATGTAAATCGGGAACATTTACTAAAGGAGATTGAATATCCAGCTAGGTTCAAGGCTGAAAACCTATTCAAAAGTTCGGCAATTATCTTTGTTAGCCTCCTTGTGTTTCTTTTATTGTTCAAGCCCTTTGGCATGTATGCCCCTGAATATAAAATAAACTATTTTTTTATCTGTAGTCTTCATGCATTATGCCCTGCCTTAATCGTTTTCATTTATTTTTCTATACTCAATTTTTTTACACAAAGAAAACAACACTGGACTTTGCTAGAGGAATATTCACAGATAGGTGTTGTCCTAATTTTGACAGGTATTACCAGTTTTTTAATACGAGATTTAATCTACAACAACCCTGATAACTGGTCTTTCAATTACCTTTGGGAAGAAATTAGAAACTGCTTTATTGCAGGAATATTCTTTTATTTTTTTCTGAGATTAGTTAGCTTCTATCTTCAATCAAAGAAAGGCTCGCCATTCGTACTTCAGTTTATCCCACTTTGCGTTGACCCTCCCAAAAAAGAGATTGAGGCTACCCTTTTTATCAATACACAAGTTAAACAAGATGACTTTAGCTTAAATATAGATGATTTATTATTCGTAAAAGCTGATGGAAATTATATTGAATTAACCAGCGCAATTGATAATCAAATAGTGATAGAATTAAAAAGAATTTCTCTGACACAATTTGAAACTCAACTTTCAGGCTATCCACATTTTTTCAGGTGCCACAGAGCTTATTTAGTAAATATGTTCAAGGTCGAAAAAGTTTCGGGAAACTCTCAAGGGTATTTATTATCCTTTCATGAAACCAGCGAAAAGATTCCTGTGTCTAGGAAACAGCTAGATAGTTTTAATCACTGTTATGAACAACTCAGGCAGCAAAATGTAGCTTAAACTTGTTGTTCATCACAAAGCTAGTTACTGATAACAGATTGCACTGAGAACTGGTTTTAGTATTGTAGGTTTGTTGCAAGTAGCCGATAGTCGGATACGAAACAATTATAAACCAATCAATCATGTCTTCTCAAATTTCAACTGCTAAGCCATCAAACAAACTATTATACATAGACAATATAAAACTACTATTAACCATATTAGTGGTGCTCCATCATACTTGCGTTACGTATGGTGCTCCGGGCGGGTGGTATTATATTGAAAAAACTACTCATTTGGGTGCTCTCATACCCCTAACGATGTTTGTGAGTATAAATCAATCTTATTTCATGGGCTTTTTCTTCATGCTTGCGGCCTATTTTACTGGTACATCCTATGCCCGAAAAGGTGCTGCTAGGTTTATAGCTGACCGTCTGTTTAGACTAGGCATTCCTTTGTTGTTTTACTCATTTGTTTTTTCTCCCTTCCTCTGCTATTTGGTTTATTATTTTGGAAAAGAACAACACATTACTTATTGGCAATATCTTCAAGGTTACGATAACTGGATAGATTTTGGAGTAATGTGGTTTGTAGTGGCATTACTGTTGTTCTCCTTAGGGTATGTCTTTATAAAAAGCCTTTTTAACATTAATATTAGCAGACCTTTACCAACACCGACTGCATATACGATACTCTTGCTAGCAACGGTAGTAGGCATTATTAGTTTCATAGTCAGAATCATTTTTCCAGTTGGCTGGGTTCTTAAACCACTAGGTTTTCAATTAGGGCATTTCCCGCAGTATATTGTATTTTTTATCATTGGATTATTGGCGGCTAAGAACAATTGGTTTGACCAACTTTCAGAAAAAACTAGCAAGCAACTTGCTTTATCCATAAGATGGTGCTTATTATTTTTTCCTATGTTTTATCTGATACGAGTAAAGCTGGATATGCCTATTGCTTGGTACTCTGGGGGATTTCACTGGCAGTCATTATTATATGCAGTATGGGAACAATTGATTGGTATTTCTATACTGACAGTATTACTCATTTATGGAAAAAAGCGTTGGAATACAACGTCAGTATTACTGAGTAAATTATCACGGAGCAGTTTTGCGGTATATATTTTTCATCCGCTCGTTATTATCGGTTTATCATTAGCCGTAAGAAATTGGACTATTGACCCATCCATAAAATGTTTGATTATAGCACCCATAGCCGTATTAGGTAGTTTTGCATTAGGGTCTCTTATTTTATTGATTCCTGGTGTTAAAAAAGTGATTTAAGGCGTAGGCTAGCATTTATAATATGAATCAAGGTGGTTTTCTAAACTATTAACATATCAATCAATTGATTTTACTTACCTTTAAGGTCTCGTCTAATAAAATATCTTCTACGGCGGATGGAAAAAATACCCATAAGACATATCAAAGTAAGTAAAAAAGAACCAGATTTATCTGAAGCGTTTACCATTCGGGATATTGATAGTTTACTTGCTGAGACCGATATGGTGCAAGAACTTCATAGACATGATTTTTTTTATCTATTGATTGTAAAAGAAGGCACTGGTAATCATAATATTGACTTCACATCTTACAACGTTTCTGATTATTCTGTTTCCCTTATGCGACCAGGACAGGTACACCAACTAGTTTTGGAAGCAGGAAGTACGGGTTATTTAATACAATTTAGAAAGGATTTTTATTCTCCACATGACAAATCAGTAAGCCAACTATTACGCAAGACGAGTAATATTAATCACTATCAATTTGATTCGAATAAATTTCAGAAGTTAAGTGCCATATTATCTAATATCTTTCAAGAATATACCGACAAACAAGAAAAGTATCTGGAAGTAATTAAAGCCAATATGGATATTTTCTTTATTGAGCTTATTCGAAAACATGGTAGTAATCCAATACAAGAGAAAGCGAACCTTTATATAGAAGCACAACTTGAAGCGTTTTTAAGCCATTTAGAGACGCATGTTTTCAGCCACAAACAGGTGTCTGAATATGCGGCTTTACTAAATCTCTCTACTTTCCAGTTGAATGCTATCACTAAGACATCTTTAGGGAAGACGTGTTCAGAAGTGATAAATGAATACATTATATTGGAATCTAAAAGATATCTTCTTGCCACTTCTAATCAAATCACTCAAATAGCTTATTATTTAGGCTATGAAGATGTTTCATACTTTATCAGATTCTTCAAAAAGCATACTGGATATACTCCTGATGCTTTTAGACACAACTTTAAATAAATCCCATAGAACTACATTTTTGTCCTATCTTCTCCATCTGGATTGAAACTACCTTTGCAAAGAACAAAATTAGATTCTTTAAGGCAATGATAGATAATAAAAATTTTGACGTAATAATTGTTGGAGGAAGTTATGCTGGGCTAGCAGCAGGTATGGCTTTGGGCAGAGCATTAAAGCAGGTATTGATAATTGATAGCGGATTACCTTGCAACAGACAAACGCCACACTCACATAATTTTCTAACGCAAGATGGTAAAACACCTCAAGAAATTAGTGTACTAGCTAAAAAACAGGTAGAACGCTATGACACTGTTACATTCTTTAATGGTTTGGCAACACAAGGAGTCAAAACCAAGAATGGTTTTGATATTCAAGTAGCCTCAGGAGAAATATTTCATGCTGGCAAATTGATTTTTGCCACGGGTATCAAGGATATAATGCCTGCTATTGATGGTTTATCAGCATGTTGGGGAATATCAGTGATTCACTGTCCGTACTGTCATGGATATGAGGTGAAAGGCGAAAAAACAGGGATTTTAGGAAATGGTGAATATGGCTTTGAGTTTTCTGCCCTTATTTCAAATTGGACAAAGGACTTAACATTATTTACTAACGGAGTCTCTACGCTAACAAACGAACAAAGGGAGAAATTGGGAAAACACCACATTGAAATTGTAGAAACACCTATTGAAAAATTAGAACATTCTAATGGATACCTGCAAAACCTCCACCTCAAAGACGGAACCAAAACTGCTATTAAAGCTCTCTATACGCGCACTGCCTTTGAACAACACTGTCAGATTCCCACCATGTTGGGATGTGATTTAACAGAGGAGGGATATATTAAAATAGATACTTTTCATAAAACCACGATTGAAGGTGTTTTTGCGTGTGGTGATAATGTAACTCGAATGCGCACAGTAGCGAATGCTGTCGCAATGGGAACTACTACAGGAGGAATGGTTAATAGAGAAATTATTTTTGAAAATTTTTAGAGAATTTAAAGCAGATGAAAATTATTATAGTAGGTGCTACAGGCACCATGGGAAAACACTTGGTAAGTGTATTAGAGAAGGAACATGAAATAATAAAAGTGGGTGCGCACGGTGGAGATATTATCACAGACATAACTTCTACGGAATCAATCGAAAATATGTTTAAACAAGTTGGCTCTTTCGATGCCTTGATTTCAACAGCTGGACCAACGTATGTAGGACCTTGGAAAAAGATGACTGATAAGGAGTTCCGTAAAGGATTAGAAGGAAAATTGATGGGGCAAATCAATTTGGTACTAATCGGACAGCACTTTATAAAGCCCAAAGGTTCATTCACTTTAATCTCAGGGGCTTTAACGCATGAACCACAATTGAATTTTGCCAATGCATCAGCCGCCAATGGTGCAGTTGAAGCTTTTGTGAGAGCCGCCGCCATTGAATTAGAAAATGGCGTTAGGATAAATGCGGTCAGCCCTACAGTTATTGAAGCTTCACCTCAATATTTTCCATTTTTCCCCGGAGAGATTCCCGTAACGATGAAACAACTTGAATATGGCTTTCGCAAAAGTGTGTTTGGAGCTAATACTGGGCAGATTATAAAGCCTTAATGATTTTTGCTAAGTATTGTTTTGTATAAAATTGAGTTTAAGTCATCTCATACGCAATTTGTAGTGGCTTATTAAGATAAATATCCTATTAATAGACTAATATTCTGGATTTGGAATACTAGTCTATTATCCTTTGAAAATGAATAGTTTGATATTAAAATTCACCCCCTTCCTTCGTATACTTCACTGTCTAAATTATCAGCTTTATACCATCTTGTCTATTCAGCTAATGAAATATTTCTTAATTTAGAATATGGATAAGCATGAAAGACGTATTTGTATATATAGTTCCTTATTGATAGTATTGGTTGTAAATTCACCAAGACTATTGGCTTTGAGAGAGAACGGTATTATAGCACGTTACTGGCAATTTGATTTGGTCGAGTACAGCTTTCAATTTTTGTATAATCTATTATTTTGTTTAATATTATTTTATATAAACCTTTCAAAAGATAAAAGTTTAGCCTTGTACTTGCTAAAGAAAAGATACAGCCTTTATTTCTTGGCTAACATAATTGTTATTCTACTCTTTATAATCATTGGAAGTTTTATCCAAGCTAATCTATTTTTCGAAAATCATTTACCAGGAGTGGTGGTCAGAGGTTATTTTGTACGTTTATTGTTTAGTGCTGTGCTAATAGGTATTATTATTAGAATACTACTATTACTACGAGAAAGTAAACTTAAAGAGAAAGAAAATGAGCAATTAAAGCGTTTTTATCTGGAAGCACAATTACAATTATTAAAAGAACAATTGAATCCTCATTTGCTATTTAATTCCCTGAGTAGCTTGTCTGGAATTGTACGAGAAGACCCTAAACTAGCGCAGTTTTATATCATACATCTTTCTAAAGTATTTAGGAACGCCTTAGAAAAGTCAGGTACGATGTTGGTTTCACTAGCAGAAGAACTAAGGATACTTAAATCTTATGAAGAGCTTTTAAAAATGCGTTATGAGAAAGCATTTCACTTTGTGATTACGATTGATGAACATTATCTTAATTTTACTTTGCCACACTTATCCCTTCAGCCTTTATTAGAAAATGCCATCAAGCATAATGCTGTCAGTATAGAAAGACCTTTGGTTATAACAATTTATGTGGAGGACGAATGGCTAGTAGTTAGTAATAATTTACAAGAAATAATCTCGCCTGAGAATAGTACTGGGATTGGTCTGGTTAATCTTAACGAACGCTTTCGTTTGCTTAAGCTTAAAGAGATTGACATAAAAAAAACAAAAGACACATTTTTAGTTAAATTACCGTTAATACTATGAATCCGTTACGTATAGTTATCATAGAAGATGAACCTGTTACAGCCCGTAACTTAGCACATATATTGCTAAGCATAGATATTAATATTAATATCGTGGATATGCTTAAAGGGGTAAATGAATCAATAGCTTGGTTTACGTTAAATCAAACTAATTATGACCTTGTTTTGATGGATATTAGGCTTGCAGATGGGTTATCGTTCGATATTTTTAAAAAAGTAACCATTAATAAGCCCGTTGTATTTGTGACAGCTTATCATGATTATGCTATTGAGGCATTTAAAAATAATGGGATAGATTACATTCTGAAACCGTTTGATGAACAAGAAATAAAGCGTGCATTAGATAAATATAATAACCTTGTTAGAGCGTATAGTGAGGAGTCTGAAACCATCAAGTTTACAAAATTGCTAGAGGAATTTAAGGTGGGTATTAAGTCTTACAAAAGGTCATTCTTGGTAAACTATCGGGATAAATTAGTTCCTTTAGAGACGACCAAGATTGCTTGGTTTTATACGGCAAATGAGATTGTTTATGGACATACTGCCGACGGTCAGCAATATATTATGGATTTTACGTTGGAGCAACTAGAAGAGCAAGTAGACCCTGCATTATTCTTTAGAGCAAATAGACAGTTTATTATTAATCGTACAGCTATCAAAGAAATAGATTTTTATTTTAATGGACGCTTTTCTGTTAAAATAAATCCAGCACCACTAGATCGGGTGCTAATTAGCAAAGCACGTGTACCAGCGTTCAAAAGTTGGATGAATCGATAAAACATTTCACCTGCTAATTTTCCAGTCTTACCTTATTTTTAGCCCATCCTTTATTTTTCTTTATCAAATTTGTAACGTAATGGTTAGTGCATAAGGTCTTTATAAAACCTATGTTATGTAGCATTATTGTGATAATAAATAATATCAAAAAATAGAAATTTCATGAAAATTAGGAAAATTACTTCAGGGCTAGTTATCGTATTAACCCTGTTATTCTTTAGCCAGCTGACTACAGCACAAAATACGTCTGTTATAAAAAATACGAGTCCCGAAGAAAGAGCAGAGCTTCTTACAGACTTGATGAAAAGCAAGCTTGGTCTTGATTCAGTACAGAGTATTAAAGTACAAGCTATAAATCAGAAATACGCACTTAAAAATGAGCCAATCTTAAAAAGTAATGCGGGTAAGTTTTCAAAATTCAAGCAAATAAAAAAACTACAGAAAGAAAAAGATGAAGAACTAAAAAAAGTATTCACTACCGAGCAGTTTAAGCAATATCAGACTTTTGAAGCTGAAATGAAGCATAAAATTAAAGATAGGATAAAACAGCGATAAGCTTGATAAAACAATTTTTGCAATAAAATTAAAAAGCTCTAAAAAAATGGGAAATATTTTATTTAAAATAAGTATCTTATTGATTCTGGCAGTTGCTTGTTCACAACATGATGGTACAGATATGGTAGAACCTGTTGTTGATAACCTTCAAGGACCTATTTCTAGACCAGTTTCAGGCTATGGAGCAGATGGTACGAATAAAGTAGCTGAAATAGACTTTCCTAATCCGCAATATGCAGGAACAAAAGTAACAATATTTTATCCTGAGGGTATTACTTCACCTAGACCAACAATATTTTATTCACATCCTTATGGAGGTGAAAACAAAGAATACAACAGAGGTTTATTTGAGTTTATCGCCAAAAAGGGATATGTTGTTGTATTTGTACCTTATTCCACTGCATCTGGTGTGGGAATCGATTATCGTTACAATACTTTATGGTTGGGCTTTTTAAAAGCAGTAACAGATTATCCAAATATTATTGATACTAAAAAGGTCGGTTTTATGGGACATTCATTTGGTGGAGGAGCATCTATTGGATTGGGATATAAGGCTTTTGTAGAAAAAGGATGGGGTGAAAACGGACGATTCCTCTTTACAATGGCACCGTGGTACAGCTTTCAAATTACCTCAGAACAGTTGAAAAGTTTTCCAACGAATACGAAAATGATAACGCAGGTATATGATGAAGACATCTTTAATGATCATAGAATGGCGATTGATATTTTTAAGAACAATAATATTACTAATGCAGAAAAAGACTTTTATTATCTCAAATCTTCGACTGTAGCAGGTTATTACTACTCAACAGGACATAACCTCCCAAATAGCCGTTCTGCTTATGACGCCTATGATTATTATGGAGTATATCGCATATTAGATGCCATGATTGATTATAGTTTTAATAATAGTCTGTCAGGTAAAAATGTAGCATTAGGCAATGGTTCTATAGAACAGATAACAATGCCTAGCTATAAGGCAGAAATGATGACACCATTGGAGGTATCTGATAATCCGACACCCAAATATGCTCAAAGTAAATATGAGTTTCAGTGTAGAAGCCTTGATAACCCTAGAGTTTTAAATTGTGATTGAGTAAATAATTTTGGAATAATGAAAAAAATAGGATTAATACTGTCGTTATTAATAGTGTTTGTAAACAGCTATGCACAACAGTCTTTTGAAAAGGTAGATAAATGGCTTGATGATAATGTGGCAAGCATGGGTGGGCGACTGATGTTAGTTGTTTACAAAGATGGAAAGACTGTTTATAGCCATTCTGTAAACCAAATGAATAATAAACAGCGGATGTTAGTGACGTTTATTGCTAGAAGACAAGGTAAAACAGTAGATTTTGATGATTTTACTGAAACGTCTAAACTACAAATTGCTAGTTGTAGTAAATGGTTAAGTGCCGCATTAGTGATGACGTTTGTAGATGAAGGTAAATTAAAACTGACGGATACTGTAGGTAGATTCTTGCCTGTTCTTTCAAGAAATGGGAAGGGTAATATTACCATTAGCGAATGCCTATCACACATGACAGCTATTCAATCCCCCGATTTGAGAGAGAATCTAAGAGAAATGAGACAGATTAATAGCATGGATGAAGCGATAGCTCAAATAGCACAATATCCTATGGAAGGTACTCATGGTAAGGTTTTTCGTTACAGTAATACTGGTTTACAAATAGCAGGGGCGGTCATTGAAAAAATTAGTGGTAAGAGTTTTGAAACTTTGTTTGCAGAAAGAATTGCCAAACCTTTGGAGATGAAGAATACAGATTTTGGTATAGGTAAGGTAGCTTTACCTGCTGGTGGGGCAAGTAGCACGCCTAATGATTACATGAATTTCTTAATCATGATATTGAACAAAGGGACATTTAATGGCAAAAGAATCCTTTCTGAGAATAGTATTGCTGAAATGCAAGTAAACAGAGTTACTGCCGATGTTAAAGTTGCTTATTCACCAGCAGAAGCGGGAACATTAAGTTATGGTTATGGTGAATGGCTGATGGGAAATAACATTGTTAGTAGCCCAGGGCTATTTGGAAGTTTTCCGTGGGTGAATAACGATAAAAAATATTGTGCATTTTTAATGGCTTTTTACCTTAAACCAGACGGCAGACAAAAGAAATATGCAACACTGAAAAAAGTAGTGGAGGAGGAGCTTAAATAAACTACTCCTTCCTATTTAACCGTTTTACAATCCACGGCAAAGTAAGCCCCTGACCAAGAATGGTGAATAAAACCATTGCGACGGAAATGAAAATAATGGTATTCCGCATCGGAAAAGGTTGACCATTTTCAAGGGTTACGGGTAATGCTAAGGCAATTGCAAGGGATACGATGCCACGCATGCCAGACCAACTGATAATGATACTATTATTCAAATCTAGTAGTGCATCAAAAGTTACTTTGCCACGTTTGTCTCTGAAACCTCGTTGTAAATTAATTTTCTGTAAAAATACGCGAGCCATCCTGATTAATAAGGCTACTACTGTAATCAAAAAAGCATAACCAATATTAGGGAGAATCTGGGTTTTATCGATACTCGTTAAAACAATAGGAAACTGTATGCCTATTAGGATAAATATTAGCCCGTTCAATAAGAAGATATTTATCTCCCAAAAATTTAATGATTGTTGTTTTAATTCTTTAGGGAATTTTGCTCTGCTCAGTCTCGCCATGCTTAAACCTAAAATTACGACTGCAATTACACCAGAAACATGAATTTCCTCCGCTAAAAGATAAGTAACAAAAGGCATTAATACCATAAGACTGATAATGGCTAAGTGATTTTGTCGAAACCAACGGAGTGTATAAGCTAAGATTACACCCATCACTAAGCCTATGGCTAGGCCGCCTAATAACAATATGATAAATTCTAAGGTAGCTTTCCACCAGACAAAAGCAACACCTGTAACCGATGCTACCGCAAAACGATAAGCTACTAAGGCTGATGCATCATTCACTAAGCTTTCGCCTTCTAAGATAGTCGTCGTTTTGTGTGAAAGTCCCAATCCCTTTGTAATGCCTATAGCAGCTACTGCATCAGTAGCCGAAAGGATAGCACCTAAAACAAAAGCTACCGACCAGCTCATCCCTGGAATGCAGTAACGTCCGATAACAGCAATGCCCAAAGTAGTAAGAAATACCAATCCTATGGCTAAAGCACTGATTGTTTGTGCATGCGTTTTGAATTCTTTGAAAGAAATGTTGAAAGCAGCATCGTATAGGAGTGGAGGAAGAAATATTAGCATAATAATTTCAGGGTTAATCTCTATATTAGGAATAGAAGGAATGAATCCTATGGCCATGCCCACAGTAATAAGTACGATAGGGTTTGGCAATTTTATCTTCTCTGCGATGGCAGTAAAGACAATCATGAGGGCTAATATAAAAATAACGATGCTATAATTCTCCATGGTTAGGTTTGCTTATTGAAGTAAGGATAAACCCACTTTGTATAAAGAGGATTTATAAAAGGTAATGATTATAGGACTTTAATATTGCGAATCATTACCAATTTGATGATAATTTAATGAGATATTGATTTTAAACCAACTATTGAACCAATAAGCGTGATAATAAAGAAAACCCTCCAAAAATTGATTGGTTCTTTGAAAACTAATATTCCTATTAATACAAGTACCTACTGCACCAATGCCTGTCCATACAGCATAGGCCGTTCCGATGGGTAGCGTTTGTGTTGCTTTGATTAATAATAACATACTAGAGGTTAACGCTACTAAAAATCCAGCATACCACCAATAAGCTTCATTACCTGTTACCAATTTAGCTTTTCCTAAGCAAAAAGCAAATGCTACTTCAAACAACCCCGCAATAATTAAAATAATCCAGTTCATGATTTTTTTTTCTACAAAATTCATAAATAATAAGATACCTTTGGTCAATTAGTAGATGATTGTTTATATTCTTTTAAAAACAATACAGCCTGCCAAATTGATATTTAGCAGGCTGTATTTAGATGTGATTGAAGGGGGCAATTACCCTTCTGTCGTTACAGTTAATGTCACTTCGATATTTCCTCTCGTAGCATTCGAATATGGACATACCTGATGAGCTTGTTTAACCAATTCCTCAGCCTGTGCTTGTTCCACACCTGGTACATTGACAAAAAGCTCTACTGATAAGCCAAAACCTCCATTTTCAATTTTACCAATACTTACTGCTGCTTTAACAGATGTTTCACCGGTAACGGCTTTAGACATCTTAATAACCAATTTAAGGGCACTATCGAAACATGCTGAGTATCCAGCCGCAAAAAGTTGTTCAGGGTTAGTATAGTTATCATTGGCACCTCCTAATGCTTTAGGCATACGAACTTCTAAATCCAAAATTCCGTCAGAACTTTTTACGTTGCCATTTCTTCCGCCAGTAGCAGTAGCTACGGCTGTATACAATTTTTCCATTGTTATCGTTTTGTTGATTTATATTAAATATTTTTTAATTCTTTTACTTCTAATAGCTTATCGATTTGGGCTTTCAACATTAAAAATTGTTCTTCATCCGTCTCCAACTCTTTTATTAATGTATAGGGTAGCAATAATGCTTGTTCTTTAAGGTCCTTTCCTTTTTCAGTGATGGTAATGTCAACTAATCTTTCATCTACCCCAGAGCGGTTTTTAGTGACTAAGCCATTTTCAATCAATCGTTTAAGCAAAGGGGTTAGTGTGCCACTATCTAGCCATAGTTTTTTCCCTAATTCTTTTACCGTTACTTGATGGTGTTCCCACAAAACTAGCATCACTAAGTACTGTGGGTAAGTCAATCCCATTTTTTCAAGATGTGGACGATAAAGAGAGGTAATATGCCTTGATAGCGCATACACTGGAAAGCATACTTGATTTTCGAGCTTTAAAATATCCATCGCTGTATTATTTATTGTGTAAAATTAAATTGTACACAATTAAATAGCAAGCAATTTGGTGATTATTTTAAAAACAAATGAAAAGTTTTTAATTTTGAGGAGGTATTTGATGTTTTTATACATAAAATATAATGTTTTACTTACCTTTGCACCCCTTCAAAAAAAACTTACAATGAACGCTATTTTCCCCACCCAGTACTCAGCAGTTTCAACAAAAGCCTTGAATGCATTCCTTAATGAAAAATATGGCTTTAATATGTTTTGTCGCTTATTGATTAGGAATGTCAGCGATACCTATCTGTTAGAAGATGATACCAAGAAGTATATCTTCAAGATTTATCGAAATACGCATAGGAGTCTGGATGAAATTAAAGCAGAAGTAGAACTGCTTTATCATTTAAAAAACAATGGGGCAAAAGTGGCCTATCCAATCCCCGATCAGAAAGGGAAAGATATTCAAGCATTTAATGTAGCGGAGGGAATAAGGTATGGCGTTTTATTCTACTTTGCACCCGGAAAACCTGTTTTTGATTTAAGTACTGAGCAATTATTGACTGTTGGGAGAGAAATGGCAGTGAACCATAATATTAGCTCGAAAGTAGCCTTAAGTTATGAACGAGAGACTTTAGATATTAACTCTACGTTACTTACTCCTTTAGAAGTGATTAAGCCCGCTTTTAAAGATTTACCAGAGGAATATGAATACCTGAGAGAGACAAGCCTTAAAGTAATTGATAAACTGAATCAGTTTGATACCAAAGATTTCGGTTATGGATATTGTCATTACGATTATTTACCTAAAAACTTTCATTTTGATGAACATGACAATATCACTTTCTTTGATTTTGATTTTTTCGCAAAAGGTTTTTTAGTAAATGACGTTATGACATTTTTTGTGCACTTTTTCTTACATGTACATTATAAAGCCATCACTCAGGAACAAGCAGATGCTGATTTCAAGACTTTTATTAAAGGCTACCGAGAAAACAGAGCATTATCAGAGGAGGAAATAGCGATGATTCCGTATTTAGGCTATATGTTCTGGATGTATTTTTTTCAATATCATTTCGAACACTTTGAAGACTGGTCGAATTTCTTTTTTACCCATAAATTCATCAAGGAAAGGGTAGGGCTTATCAAAAAATGGGTTGATACTTTTTGTAAATTTTAAATAAAATTATGATTGTACAAATCTTTATTTTATTGGGGTGCGACTACATCTGTGATGTTTCCATCCTTATCACTAACGAGGGAATTAGGTCCCTCGTTAGTGATAAATAAACTGATTATCAATTATTTATATAATTGTGAGTAATCGTTAGTACTTAAGTCACACCCTAATGAAAGGTAATACTGATTTACCAAATACTTCTAACAGCCTGTTTAGCTTTCGCCAAAGTAATCATCCCAGTGTGACGCCACTTTTGTTTGCCATTTTTAAAGGCAATCAGCGTAGGCACTGCTGTTATATTATACTTCTTCCTTAAAACTGGATTTTTATCAATGTCAATTTTTATAATTGAAACTTCCTCATCTAGTTCATCAACTAACTGACTTAAAATGGGTGTTATTTTTTTACATGGAACACACCATTCTGCCGAAAAGTCAATAATAACTGGCGTTGAGGAGGCTATTAGTTCTTCGAATGTACCTGTCATTTTATTTTAATATTTTATACTGAAATTAATAAACAGCTTTATCTATAGATAGAGTTCATTATCTGTTTAATTTATCAAGAGAAACTGTTTTACAAAATTAGTCTATTCTTAGCATTGTTGTCATTGAACTAGTTCAAGAAAAATAATTTATAAATTATTTCAATAAAGTTTTGTTTTCAATATACCGATTGGTATATTTGTGTCGTCGATTTAACAATCGAATATTTTTTCTAAAATGAAATACCAAACAGTATATAGAAATGGCTTTTATTCCAAGATCAGAAAAAACTAGGGCTTTTATTATTGAAACTACCGCAGGTATTTTTAATAAAAAAGGGTATGCGGGAACTTCAATGTCTGATTTAACAGAAGCAACAAAGCTGACCAAAGGGAGTATTTATGGTAATTTCGAAAACAAAGAAGAAGTAGCTTTAGCAGCCTTTGAATATAACCTATCTAAAAGGAATCAATTGATTACTCAGCAATTAGAAGCATCTAACACTAATTATGATAAACTGATGGCATTCCCTGCTATCTATAGTAGTGCAGAGATGGCTTGTTTTCTAGAAGATGGGGGGTGTCCTTTGTTAAATACGGGTGTAGAAGCTGACGATGCAAATGAACTTTTCAGAATCAAAGTAGCTGAAGGTGTAACACGTTGGAAGCAATCATTAGAAAATATTATTACGGCTGGTATCGAAGCCCAAGAGTTTAGCGCTAATACTGAAATCAGTAAAACTGCTACATCCATCATCGCTTTAATACAAGGGGGCGTTTTTTTAACAAAAACCACTAAAAATCCATTGCTATTAAATCAATCACTGGAGACAATTAAAGAAATCATTCAAAAAATAACCTTGTAGTAAGGTATTTTTTTTGATAATAAATATACCGATTGGTATATGATAATTTTAAAAAATAACAAATAATCAAATACAATAATGAAAACTCAAAACAACACAATTTTAATTACTGGCGGTAGTGCTGGTATTGGCTTTGAAATGGCTAAATTATTTTCTCAGCATGGAAATAAAGTGATAATTACAGGAAGAAACGCTGAGCGTTTGAACAAAGCAGCAGCGCAATTAGAAAATGTTACTTCTTTTGTGTCTGATGTTACGAGTGCAGAAGATACTGAGCAATTGGTAGCAATACTGAAAAAAGATTTCCCTAGCCTGAATATTGTCATTAACAATGTTGGATTCGCACATGTATATAATCTGATTGATACCAATGTCAATGTTTTTGAAAAATCACAGGAAGAAATAAATACCAATTATTTATCGATTGTCAGATTAAATGAAAAGTTATTGCCACTTTTAACTCAAAATGGAGATTCAGCCATCGTCAATGTATCTTCTATCGTAGCTTTTGCACCTGCGTTCTCTATCCCAAGTTATTCTGTTTCTAAAGCAGCTTTGCATTCATATAGCAAAATCTTACGTTACACGCTGGCTAAATCTACTAATGTTAAAGTATTTGAATTGATGCCTCCTTTGGTTGACACTGATTTTTCAACTGAGATTGGTGGAAGTAACGGTATCAAACCTAATGTAGTAGCAGAAAGATTGTTTGAAGGTTTGAAAAATGATGAATACGAAATTCATGTAGGCTTCACAGCAGATTTTTACCAATTGTATCTATCATCACCTGAAAAAGCCTTAGAAGCATTGAATTCGCAAAACGCTTAGAATAATATTTTGATAATAAGTGGATTATCAGATATTTCTAGTGAGGGACTTAAGTACCTCACTAGAAATATTAAACTTAATACCCTGCCTGCTATTAAGACATTATTTTTTTACGATGCTCAATTCCCCAATTTATCATTTCGATAATTAAGCCATTAAGGCTTTGTCCATATTCAGTTATTTCATACATCACTGTTATGGGTTTTGTGTTACAAACTGTTCGGGTAATTAACTGATGACTTTCCAGATTTTGAAGTTCTTTGGATAGCATTTTAGACCCAATACCATCCACATGCCTTAATAAATCCATAAATCTTTTTTTGCCGTCAAAACTAAGCGTAGCAATGATTTGAATTTTCCATTTACCTGCTAGCAATTCCATTACATCTCGGGCAGCTAAAATACCTTGCGTATGGTCTTGAGCACAGCTTTTTTCAATAGCTTCTTTTATTTCTTCTTGGCTCTTCAGTTTCATGATACAAAGTTATGGCTTATGATTTCATAATGAATGTTAGTTTCTTCAAAGAAACTACTTTCCTTTAGGGAACTAATAGTAAATAACGCAAAAAATTATTTGAATTTTGTCAAAACAAAATGTTAAATAGATGAAAAAAGAAAAAATAATTTATTGGATAAGCACAGGTTTAATTTCAGCGGCCATGCTTATGAGCAGTTTTATGTATTTGAGTAAAAACCCTGAACTGCTTGCAAATTTTAAATTGTTGGGATATCCAGCATACTTTATCCCAATGTTAGGAACTGCCAAATTGTTGGGCGCTATCAGTTTGCTGAATCCTTGGTTTCCGAAGCTAAGAGAATGGGCTTATGCTGGTTTTACATTCACTTTTATCGGTGCTATTTGGTCGCATATTGCTACCAACACGCCTTTTATTCCTGCATTAGTACTATTAGTCATATTAGGTGTTTCGTATTTTTTTAATACAAAGAGCGAGAAAGTAGCTTAATTGATATTTAAGTAATAACAGTAAATTGAGTATTTTATTTAACTCTCTGTAGCGGTAACCCTTGCGGTTACCGTTTCGTTTAACAAAGCACCGGTTCAATAAACGGTAACCGCAAGGGTTACCGCTACAAGTAATTTTTTAGTAGCATTAAATGCTTAATCACGATTACTTCATAAAAAAATCCCGAGTTGTTAACAACTCGGGATTTTTTTATGAAGCATTTGAAAGCTATATTTTATTAGTTTTTAGCCCCTTGAATAGCTCCACTTTGTGCTTGTTTTTGCAATTGCATAGGATTTGACTGAGCTTGACGGCTTTGTTTAAATACTTGAAAACGAGTTGGTTCTTCTGGTTCTCTTGGAAAAACATTGCTTTTTGTATCAATATCAGCAATTTCAAAGAAAGGATCTAGTGTCCATTTTGTTACTTTTTTATCAGTAGGAATCACTTTTTTAATTTCCTTATCATTCAAACGCCAAATTTCGGCTGGGTATCTAAATACTTCGCTAGTACCATCTTCATAATTTGCTTTTACGATTACTGGCATTGGCAAACCTCCAACGTTTTTAACATTTAATACATAAAAGTTTTTATTACCCTGTACCAAACCTTTCTCTTCATCGCTCAAGCCTGCTGTAGCTTGTTCAAATCTCTTTTTCTCAGCTTCAGTAGTCGTGTATTTGTCATAACTATTGTAGAAATCTCTCATGTCTGGATTTTCTTCTACAACTGTTTTAGGAATATCTGTTTTGTTACGGATATTGCTCATTGTCTGGCGTTTAGCTTGGTCGTCAGCTTTAGCTTTTTCTGCTTTCTTTTCTGGCGAAACATTATCTATCCCAAACCATTCTACATTCTCAAGCGATAAATCTACTGGCTCAACACCATAGAACCAACCTTTCCAGAACCAATCTAAGTCCACACCCGAAGCATCTTCCATCGTGCGGAAGAAATCTTGAGGAGTAGGGTGTTTAAATGCCCAACGACGTGCATATTCTTTGAAAGCAGCATCAAATAACTCTCTGCCCATTACGGTCTCACGCAAGATGTTTAATGCCGTTGCGGGCTTTGTATAAGCGTTTGGTCCAAAGCCCATGATATTATCCGAACTCGACATAATTGGCACTTGCTGACTTTTGTCGGTACGCATATAACCTACAATGTCCTGAGGCTCGCCCGAAGCATCAAAATTTCTATCCCATTCTTTTTCAGCCAATTGTTCACAGAAAGTATTCAACCCTTCATCCATCCAAGACCATTGTCTTTCATCTGAATTTACAATCATCGGGAAGAAGTTGTGACCTACTTCATGAATTACTACGCCAATCAAGAAATCTTTTGTTCCTTGTGAATAAGTCCCGTCAGCTTCTGGTCTGGCACCGTTGAAAGAAATCATCGGATATTCCATACCGCCTACTGGGCCATGTACTGACTGCGCTACTGGATAAGTATAAGCGATTGTTCTTTTTGAATAAGAACGAAGCGTATGAGCAACCAACATTGTTGAATACTGTCCCCAGAGTGGATTAGCTTCTTTAGGGTAAGCCGACATTGCCCAAACTTTCTTTCCTTCAATGTTTACCTGCATAGCATCCCAAATGAATTTTCTTGAACCTGCAAAAGCAAAATCTCTCACATTTTGTGCTGCGAAGACCCACGTTTTATTTCCTGTTGGTTTAGCTTTTTCGGCAGCAACAGCCTCATCTTGTGTGACAATCAAAACAGGACGAGTAGCAGTTTTTGCTTGTTCTAATCTTTTGGCTTGAGTAGCACTAATTACTTGTGCAGCATTTTGTAATTCACCTGTTCCCAAAATAACGAAATCGTTAGGAGCGGTGATACTTACCTTATAATCTCCAAAAGGAACAGTAAATTCGCCTTGTCCTAAGAATTGCTTATGTTGCCAACCGTTTATATCATCATAAACGCACATTCTTGGAAACCACTGAGCCAATTCGTATAAATAATTTCCATCTTTTGGAAAATATTCATAACCACTTCTTGCACGAGTAGCGATGGCATCTGTAATGTTGAAATTCCAATCAATTGAGAAAGAAAAAGCAGCACCGGACTTCAACGGTACTGGCAAGTCGATTCTCATCATCGTTTCATTGATGGTATATTTTAAAGCATTACCCGCTTTGTCTTTTACCGCGGTAATTTTATAACCATATTCCTTTGGAGCTACTCCAGCAACACTATTTAATCTTGCAAAAGAAGTACCCTTGTCGGTTAAGGTTGATGTTTGCGAAAGTTGGGCAATACCACCTTTTTTGAAGTTGTTTTGGTCTAATTGAACCCACAAATAACCTAGCTCGTCTGGAGAAAAGTTTTTGTAAGTAATTACTTCAGAGGCGGTCATTGATTGATTCTGGTCATTCAATTCGGCTTTGATGTCATAATCAGCACGGTTTTGCCAATAACTTTTTCCTGGAGCACCAGATGCCGCTCTGTATGAATTGGGAGTTGGCAGTATATTCCCGAGTTGCTCGAAACGATTATTGCCATTGTACTGACCTGCTTGCTGTGCCAAAGCTTGTATGCTACAAGCAATCAGCATCAAACAGGGAGATAGGAATCTTTTAGTCATGATTGATAGTTTGAGTGAATGAATAATTTGAACGAATTTAATGAAAAAGAAAATTGAATCTTATTTTTTTAGACGTTTGATAGGCTAATACGTCTTTAACTTGACAAAATAGCTTACTTTTGAGCTGATTGAGAATACTTGTATTCTCAATTTTAATGTAAAATCTTAAACGTTATTTCTCGCAACGCTTCTCCGTCGGTCATTGAGCCACTGTCAATTCCTTTTGATTTTAAATCCAATTTCTTAATCTCACTAATAATATAGACAACCTTTGACAGATTATAATTTCTAATCGCCAAAGAGTAATCTTTTGTGAAAAATGGATTTACGCCTAATACGCTTGCTAAACCTTTTTCAGACTTATCAGGTGTAACGTGGGTAAGCAATACTTTTGAAAAGAAATTAAAAAGCATCATGACAATAGGAGCAAGCGGATTGTCTTTAGGATTGGCAGCAAAAAAGTTGACAATTTGATTGGCTTTTAATACATCACGAGTAATTAACGCTTTTTGAAATTCAAAATAGTTATATTCTTTGCTAATGCCCACAAATTTCTCAACGACATGCGCATTGATTTCTTCATCTACACGAAGGTTCAATACAATTTTGTTGATTTCGGATGCCAAACGTTTTAAATCATTGCCAACGTTTTCAATTAACATCTCAATCGCTTTCCTGCTGATTTTCAATCCCTGTTCATGGCAATACTCTAATATCCAGTCTGGAATTTTATTATCATACAGCTTTTTAGAAGGCATCACCACACCATTTTTATCAAAGGCCTTTATCCATGCTTTCCTTTCATCTACTGAATCTTTAAACATCAAAATAAGGATAGTAGAGTCAAGTGGTTTTTGAGCATAGGCTTCCAAGGCTACTTGCATTTCTTTTTGCTCTAATCCTTGAATACCCTGTGCTTCCTTCACCAGAATCAACTGTCTGTCAGACATCATCGGAAAACGCTTGGCATACGATAATAAGGAAGGTACATTCAAGTCTTTTCCAAATAATACAAATTGGTTAAAACTTTTATCACCATTTCCTAAAGCATGTTCTTCTAAATAATCAGCCACTTTATCTATATAATAGGGCTCATCACCATGCAGTAAATACAGCGGTGCGTAAGTCTTTTTCTTTAATTCCTTTAATACTTCAGTACTAGATTTTGGCATTCTGTTGTTTTGCTAAAATATTTTGACAATATACGATGAGTTCGGGGAAGAAAACTTGAAATTCTTCCAAATATAAATCATAATCTCTTTTTAAATCTTCAGTTGCATTTTCAATGCCCGATTCAAAATGTAGCCTTTTTGAAATCCCTTTCAACGACCATTCAATTCCCTGATAAGTAGCATATCCACTGAACCAGTCTGTCGTTACCATCGAATTAATCATCCTATCCATCTTGGCAGGCATATCTCTTTTTCGAGCGGTAATTAACGCATAAAATGCTTTACTATACTCAAGTAAGGATAAAGGCGAATAATGTTGAAATGTTTTCGCTAAAAGGTGGTCGTAAAATACATCTACCACGATACCAGCACATTTATGATATTTAGGCTGAAGCCTCTGAATACTTTTTCTAACAATAGGGTGTGCATCAGTAAACGAATCTATTGCTCTATGCAAAATAATCCCATTTTTAATCGCTTCATTGATGAAAGAATTCTGCTCATTATCAAGGTTTCCTTTGATAAAATCGCCCATGAGATTCCCGATTTTTATATCATCATCATCGCCAGATAGAAAAGTATGTGCTAAAAAATTCAACTTTTATGTTTTTTTTATTGTTCTGAGACCATAAAGTTAAGGAAAAACCCTTACGTTTGTGGCAAATACGGGTTCCTCAACGAAAACACTATCAAAAAAATTAGTACAATGCAAATTTCAAATGAAAAGGTTGTTACCTTAACATACGAGCTAACAGTTACAGATGCTGATGGCGTAAAAGATTTAATAGAGACTGTAGAGCAAGAAGACCCAATGGTTTTTATTCAAGGTTTAAGCGGTTTACCAGAAGCTTTTGAAGAAAAAATTCAGGGACTTACTGCGGGTGATAGCTTTGAGTTTTCAATTCCTGCTGAGGAAGGGTATGGTGAATACGACCCTTCGGCCGTTGTAGAGTTACCAAAAGAGATTTTCAAAGTTGATGGCGAATATGTAGAAGAAATGTTAGAAGTTGGTAATTTCTTACCAATGACTGATGATGCTGGTAATCGTTTAAATGGAAAAATTATTGCTGTTGAAGATACTTTAGTAAGAATGGATTTTAATCACCCTTTGGTTGATAAAGAAATGTTTTTCAAAGGAACAATCGTTGCAGTAAGAGAAGCTACTCAGTCGGAACTAGACCATGGGCATGTACATGGTGACGGCGGAGTACATCATTAAGAGTTTATGAGTTGAAAGTAAATGAGTTTAAAGTATTAGCGTTCATACTGGTGAATTTCGCTTTTATGAAATTTTGTACTTTAGACTCATTTACTTTCAACTCATAAACTTAATACCTTACCACTCATAAACTTTTAAAACGTATGCAGAAACCTGCTTTTGATGATATTTTTATGGATTTGGCGGTTAACTTAGCCAAACGTTCTCATTGTGTGAAAGCACAAGTAGGAGCAGTGCTCACTAAAGATACTCGTATTATTTCAATAGGATATAATGGCCCGCCTGCGGGAACACATAACTGTGATATAGAATTTCCGATAGACGGTTGTGAGCGAGATTCAAAAGGAAGTTGTTCATTAGCCTTGCATGCGGAACAAAATGCTATTTTGTATGCAGTAAAAAATGGCTCAAGCATTGAAGGTTCAACAATTTATGTAACCTTGTCTCCGTGCATTGCCTGTGCAAGAATAATTTTTACCATGAAGGTCGCTAGAGTAATTTACCTTAACTCTTATGCCGAATATAAAGGAATCCCTAAAGATGAAGGAGTGGAGTTTTTAAAGAAATTTGGTGTTGAAGTGGTGAGGTATAGAAAAGACTAGAGGACTTTAAGACTAAAGGACTTAAGGATTAGAAAAGACTGGAGGACTTAAGGATTAGAAAAGACTGGAGGACTTAAAGACTGGAGGATTTAAAAGACTATAAAAGATTGAAGGACTTAATAACTCAAAGAATAAAATCTTAAAGTCATTAAGTCCTCCAGTCTTAAATCCAAAAGTCTACCCAAGATAAGTTTTCAACGCTTTACTTCTAGAAGTATGTCTTAATCTACGAATTGCTTTTTCTTTGATTTGTCTAACACGTTCACGTGTTAAATTGAATTTCTCTCCGATTTCTTCTAACGTCATAGCGTGTTCGCCATTCAAGCCGAAATACAAAGTAACTACATCTGCTTCACGTTGTGTTAAAGTAGACAAAGCTCTTTGAACTTCGCGACGAAGCGAATCATTAATTAATCCTGAATCTGGTTTATCTTCACCGTCATTTTCCAAAACATCCAACAGTGAATTTTCTTCACCTTGTACGAATGGTGCATCCATCGAAACGTGACGACCCGAAATTTTTAAAGTATCAACAACTTCACCTGTTGAGATTTCTAATACTTCCGCTAATTCTTCAGGAGTAGGCTCGCGCTCAAACTTCTGTTCTAATTCAGAAAAAGTTTTAGAAATTTTATTAAGAGAACCAACGCGGTTAAGCGGTAAACGTACAATACGAGATTGCTCAGCTAAAGCTTGCAAAATTGACTGACGAATCCACCAAACAGCATAAGAGATAAATTTAAAACCACGAGTTTCATCAAAACGTTGAGCAGCCTTAATCAAACCTAGGTTTCCTTCGTTAATTAAGTCACCTAAGCTAAGCCCTTGATTTTGATATTGTTTTGCTACGGATACCACAAAACGAAGGTTTGCCTTCGTTAGTCTTTCTAATGAAAGTTGATCCCCGTCACGAATTTTCTGAGCTAAAATAACCTCCTCCTCTGGTGTCAATAAATCCACCTTGCCAATCTCTTGTAAATATTTATCAAGTGACTGACTCTCTCTGTTAGTAATTTGCTTACTAATTTTTAGCTGTCTCATATTATCCTTGTTATATTTTTAAATGGTTAACAAATCCAAATGTTAAAAACCAAACAATTATATAAAGACAAAATGTTCAGAATATAATCGTTTGGTAAGATATATTTTTTAGTTCGTTATCAAAAGAACGTAATAAAATGCGGATTTGTTCTAATTCTTTTCTGGTTTTGGTAAAAGAGCTTTACGTGATAAGCGGAACTTGCCAGTTTTCTTATCAACTTCAATCAATTTTACTTTTACTTGTTCTCCGATTTGTAGTACACCTTCCACTGTTTCTAAACGTTCCCATTTGATTTCAGAGATATGTAATAAACCATCTTTGCCAGGTAAAAACTCAACAAATGCACCAAATGGCATAATTGACTTTACAATACCATCGTAAACTTCGCCTTCTTCAGGAATCATAACAATTCCTTTAACCATAGCAACAGCTTTGTCCATCGACTCTTTGTTTGAAGAGAATATAGAAACATAACCACCATCCGGTTTTTCTTCAATCGTTACCGTTGCGCCAGATTGTTTTTGAATATCTTGAACAATTTTACCACCTGGTCCGATTACTGCTCCAATTTGGTCTTTCAAAATTTTGATAACCATCGCTCTTGGCGTATGAGGCTTCATTTCAGGTCTAGTTGCTTGGATAGCTTCCTTCATTTTACCCAAAATGTGTAAACGTCCACGTTTTGCTTGATCCAACGCTTCCGCTAATACTTCATAAGAAAGTCCATCTACTTTGATATCCATCTGACAAGCAGTGATACCATTTTCAGTACCTGTTACTTTGAAGTCCATATCTCCTAAGTGATCTTCATCACCTAAAATATCAGAAAGAACTGCATATTTACCAGTTTTAGGATCAGAAATCAAGCCCATAGCAATACCAGAAACAGGAGCTTTGATTTTTACACCAGCATCCATTAATGCTAAAGTACCAGCACAAACAGTAGCCATTGATGAAGAACCATTTGATTCTAAAATATCAGAAACTACACGGATTGTATATGGATTGTCTGCATCAGCAGGTAATACTTTTTTGATTGCACGCATCGCTAAGTTACCATGACCAATTTCACGACGACCAGGACCTCTGTTTGGTTTTACTTCACCTGTAGAGAAACCAGGGAAGTTATAATGCAACATAAAACGATTGTAACCAGATGTCATTGCTTGGTCAACGATTTGTTCATCTAGTTTCGTTCCTAATGTTACAGTAGTAAGCGACTGTGTTTCACCACGAGTAAATACAGCCGAACCGTGTGGAGAAGGTAAATAATCAACTTCGCAAGTAATTTGACGAATTTCATCTAATTGACGTCCATCCAAACGATAACGTTCGATTAATACTAATTGACGAGCCGCTTCTTTTTCAATATCATGGAAATACCATTTTGCTAACGTTTTGTTAACAGTGTTATCTTCAGGTAATGATGTAAAGTATTCCTCTTCAATAGCTTTGAAAGAATCTTTACGACCACTTTTACTTGGGTTTGCTAATTTTACAGCGTCATAAAACTTCGTAAAATAAGTATCCCAAAGGAATTTTCTCAATTCTTCGTCATGCGTTTCATGATTGTATTCACGCTTAGCAGTTTTACCTGTTTCAGCCGTTAATTCAATCAAGGCAGCACATTGAACTCTGATAGCATCATGCGCAATTTTCAAGGCAGCAAGCATGTCAGTTTCAGAAATTTCATTTCCTTCACCTTCAACCATCAAAATGTCGTTAACATTTGCAGCAACTAATAATTCTAGTTCTGCATTAGCAATTTGAGAAGTAAGAGGGTTGACAACAAATTCGCCATTGATTTTGGCAATACGAACCTCAGAGATTGGTCCGTTGAATGGAATATCAGACACTGCAAGGGCAGCGGCAGCTGCTAAACCTGCAAAAGCATCTGGCGTAATCTCAGCATCTGCTGAAATCATCGTAATCATTACTTGAGTATCAGCGTGGTAGTCAGATGGAAAAGTAGGGCGTAAAGCTCTATCTACTAAACGACTCACCAAAATTTCATAGTCTGAAAGTCTTGATTCTCTGCGTAAAAATCCTCCAGGGATTTTACCAGCCGAAGCAAATTTTTCTTGATAATCAACTGATAGGGGTAAAAAATCTGTACCTTCTTTCGCTGTTTGGCTAGATACCACAGTTGCCAAAAGCATCATGTTTCCGCTTCTCACGACCACAGACCCGTCTGCCTGTTTTGCGAGTTTACCTGTTTCGATGGTAACTTCTTTACCATCGGGCATTATTATTTTCTTCGTAATTACGTTAAAAGACATATTTTTTGATTAATTACCTTGATTGATTAATAGTTTAACGTACCAAACAAGGTTTTTGTTGGATGTTGATTCGCAAATTCTTCTGTTCGTCAATGTTTAATTTATCCTTAAAATTGTTTAGAGAAACTACTTTACTGACGAACCACCAAAAAATTGACGAGTACCCAAAGAGAGGAAATGTAAGCAGGGAATCTTTTTCAAGACTCCCTGCTTTGAAAGAAAATTACTTTCTAATGCCGAGTTCAGCAATGATAGCACGGTAACGAGTAATGTCTGTCTTGATTAAGTAATCTAACAAACTTCTACGCTTTCCAACCAACTTTAAAAGACCCATACGAGTAGAGTGATCCTTTTTGTTTTTCTTTAAGTGTTCTGTCAAATGAGAGATTCTGAAAGTAAACAAAGCGATTTGCGACTCTGCAGAACCAGTATCAATTTTTGACTTCTCATGTCCACGAGATTCGAAAATCCCCTGCTTTACTTCTGAAGTTAAATACATCTTCAACCAGTTTAAATTGTTATAAAATATGAAAACGTGCAAAAATAACGTTTTTTCTTGCTATTAACAAATCTTAACTGTAATTATTGAAAAATCTCTTTGAAAACTTTGCTTTTTTAAGCTTTTCTTTCAGTTGATTAAAATAAACAATATAAGCATCACTTTCAAATAGTCGAGAATCGTTTTTGGCTTTGTTTAAAAAATACAATCCAATTAGGAACAATACAGTGTTTGAAATCCAAGCACCTATCTGTACGATTACCCTGCTTTCTTTGGCTGCTTTGTCGCCCTGCTGCGTCATTACATACATCAATATAAAAAATACGATGGCAATAACGACTGGTAACCCAAAACCACCCTTTTTAATAATACCACCCAAGGGCGCCCCAATCAAAAACATGACAAAAACGGCAAAAGCATTCGTGAATTTATGATGCCATTCAAGATTCGTTTTTCTTAAGTCCTCATCCTTAGCCGTTAATGTAGAGACATTACTTTCAGCAAAACTCAGGGCATTGTTAACCTGCGAAATAGCGAAATCAAGACTTTGATAAGGGTTAGCTGTATGAAGATCTCGCTTTTTTATGAGAGAGTCTATCGAACTCATCTTCATTTTTTTGAGTTTCTTCTGGTCTTCGTTTAATAATGGTGGAAATTTGTTCATCTCAAACAAATAATACGACCGTGCATTGTCATAAAAATTGCCTCTTATTCGGTTAAAGTCCTTTTTGAGCGAATCAGCATCTTTGGCTAATTCCCCATAACTTCTCATCATTTGATAATGCTTAAACTGTTCTTCTTCGGTTTTGTGCATATCAAAAGCCGCTAAGCTCATCACTACCTTACTTTTCCGAAAAGCATGCGTAACCATATCAGTCTGATTTGTATTGCTTGTTTTGTCAGCATCTTCTACATAATCGTTACCATTAAAAAGCTCAAAAATCAAATATTGTTTATCCATGATGGTGTACATCAATGCAGAATCGGCCAATGTTAGGTGTTTGTTCCCATCGTTTTTGGTATGGTCGAATATAACGATATTCTTTAAAGTCTTGTTGTCAGGGTATTTTTTTGAGACTTTTATGCTGTAGCCAGGCAAATCATTATAGAAAATACCTTCTTTGATATTTAAAGTGGTTTTCGTTGTTTTAATATCATATAGTAAACGATACCCTTTTAGGTTTGCCCAAGGCAAGGCAACATTATTGAACCAAAAAGCAAACAGACTAATCAACACCGTGACAATAAACATTGGTTGCATGGCTCGAGTAATTGAAATCCCTGCACTTTTGATAGCTGTTAATTCAAAAAACTCGCCTAATTTTCCATAAGTCATTAATGTAGAAAGAAGCATCGCTAAAGGCAATGCTATCGGAATGGTAATTAAGCTGAAATAAAAGAAAAGTTCGAAATACACTTCAACCCCTAAATCTTTACCAAAAAGGTCAGCGAAGTATACTAAGATAAGTCTCATCAAGAAAATGAAAATTACTACGGCTAGTGTTAATACAAATGGTTGCCAAAAGGACTTAATGATAAGTTTATCAAGTTTCTTAATCATATAATATAATTAAAACGCTCGTATTTCATTAAAGAAACACGAGCGTTGAATGCGCTCTGTTAAGGAAACGCAAAATTAAATATTTTTGAGTTGATACGCTTGTTAAATAAGCTTAATTGCCAACAATTTCTTTGAGCTTATAAATTAAATCTTCCCACAGTTCATTTAATTCGCTTTCATCTGTATTATCAGAATAGTCAACAATTTTTAAATAAGTAGAGCCTGTTAAGTCACTTACTTCCATTTTGAACTCAATATAATTATGGTCTCTGTCTTCAGGGCTACTGGGTAAAAAATCAAATTTGGCCGATTTATTTAACCTCAATTGTGAAAGCTTTGCAATATGACTATCGCCATCCCAAGAAAAATCAAATGTTGAACTGTCTTTCAAGGTCACTTTCTCTGCAAACCACTGTTGTAAGCCAGACGCTGAGCTAATGTAAGGAAAAAGTACCTTAGGAGAGGCTCTCAATTCAAATTCTACAATAAATTTATGTTTGCTCATAATCCTAACATTTAAAGGTAATTAAATCACAAAATTACTCGACGAAACAATTTGTGAAGATAGATGTCGAGTAATTGACTCCCGAAACTCTGTTTTGGCAAAGGTATAAATGTTAGAGAAATACGCAAGCTTTTTTTTTAATTTCAAAAAATTTACTTTTTCTTCGCTAAAAAATGTATTACGTTTCATTGTTGATTCTCAATTATTTATACGACATTTTGAGGAATTAATGATGAAGTTAAAAAAATAATTTGAATAAAAAATGAAAGTATTTCTAAAATACCTTTGCATTTGAATGCAAAACCACTAATTTTGCACCACAATACGACAGCGGGATAGCTCAGATGGTTAGAGCGTAGGATTCATAACCCTAAGGTCGGCAGTTCGATCCTGCTTCCCGCTACTTATTTAAAGCGTAATTAATTGAAATTCAATTGGTTACGCTTTTTCTTTTTTATCAATATTTAGTGTTTACTAATCTGTAAGTATCTATGCTTTTGCAACCGATTGTAAATCTTGTAGAAATTCTTTCAAGAAAAGGTGTTCATCATGCCATTATTTCACCCGGTTCACGGAATGCTCCATTAACAATTGCTTTGGTGCGTCATCCTGCTATTGAAACATTGTCGATTTCTGATGAACGTTCCGCTGCTTTTATTGCGTTGGGGATGGCTCAAAACCTTAGAAAACCCGTAGCTATTTGTTGCACTTCGGGCTCAGCAGCTTATAATTACGCGCCCGCAGTGGCCGAGGCTTTTTTTCAAGAAGTTCCTTTGATTATTTTGACAGCTGATAGACCCAAAGAGTGGATTCATCAACATGACGGGCAAACAATCTATCAAACAGATATTTTTGGCAAGCACGTAAAGCAAAGCTTTGAAATAGGGGCTGATTACAGCCATCCAGATGCTATCTGGCATATCGAACGAACAGTTAATCATGCCGTAAATCTGGCCAATACTTTTCCTAAAGGACCAGTTCATATTAATATTCCGCTAAGAGAGCCTTTTTATCCACTTGAAAATGAAGTAGTTGTCTCCGATGGTAATGTGAGAGTAATAGAAAGGGTTGAAACATCTAATGTTCTCTCAAACGAGGTATGGGCTAATCTTTTAGCAAGTATTGAGCAATATGATAAGGTATTGATAGCAGGCGGGCAAAATGAATTTGACCCTGATTTAACAAATATATTAGCGAAGCTACAAGACGAATTTAATTTCCCTGTAGTTGGAGACTCCATCTCAAATTTGAAATTCAACTTGATTTCTAATCAGGATGTTTTCCTACAGCAAGATGCTGAAAATTTAGCACCAGAGCTATTAATTACCTTTGGAAAATCCTTTATTTCAAAAAGTTTTAAAACCTTTTTGAGAAAAAATAAGGCTATCGAACATTGGCACTTAAGTTTAGATAATCACCTGATTGATACCTTTCAATCGTTGACCAAAATACTTCCTGTTCAACCGCTGTATTTCTTTTCCAAACTATTAGAGGAAATAGATTTCTCTCAATTCAAAAACGGAGATGATGAAGAAAGAAGTAGTGATTATTTGGACGCATGGAAAAGAAATAGCTTCAAGGCAAACAATTATCTTGAGCATTTTTTCTTAGAAAACTTCCATCAACATCAGTTAAATGAATTTTATGCCATCAAGAAACTATTAGATGCCTTACCTGCTGATAGTCAACTACATTTGGCTAATTCCATGTCAGTCAGATATGCCAATTATATAGGAACTGACCCAACTAAGAAAATAGAAATATTTGCCAATAGAGGAACAAGCGGGATTGATGGTTGTGTAAGTACTGCTGTTGGTGCTGCCCTGACTACTACCAAACGTGTGTATCTATTAATAGGGGATTTAGCTTTTTTCTACGATAGAAATGCCCTATGGAATCGTTATATGCCTGATAACCTTAATATTATTTTGATGAACAATCATGGTGGTGGAATTTTCAGAATAATTGACGGCCCAAGTAAACAGGCTGAGTTAGATGATTATTTTGAAACAGTTCAATCATACACCGCTGAAAAAATAGCCTCTGAAGCGAATCTTGAATATTTTAATGCAAAGACCGTCGAAGAGTTTCATCAATTGTCAATAGCTTTTCTTCAACCAAATGGAAAATCAAAAATCTTCGAAATAGAAACAGATAGTAAATACAATACTGAGATATTCAAGAAATTTAAAGCAGGCTTTGCGCTTTAAGTTAAACTAAGCATGAGTCATCCCGAATTTTAAAATCATAAAAAAGCGGTTGAAATTAGTTTTTCGACCGCTTTTTTGTGATTGATGAACAACGAATTCCTACTGTTTGAGCGGAGCGAGTCGGTTCGCCGATGCGATTAGGAATTCTTGATTTTTTTGCGTCCGCCGCTGCGGTTACTTTTTGCATCAAGGCAAAAAGTAAGGTCGAGAATAAATTCAAAAGTCTTTGAAATCTTCTGAAACGTATTATTTTATTAGAAATTGGGGATAAGCATGTTATTTAATATCAATACTATTATCCAATTTCTTAGCCTCTTGAAATTTCACTAAAGCCTCTTTCTCATTACCAATTTTTTTAAAGTAATAACCTAAATTTCTGAGCGTATAGGCATTTTGCGGATTAATTCTTAACGAACGCTCTAGCGTTTCTTTGGCTTGGTCTAGCTTACCAATTTGCAGTAAAATATAGCCATAGTTGTTTAAATAAATCGCATCAGTCGGTTTTAAAGCAATGGCTTGTTCTGAGAATACTTTGGCTTCTTGAAATTTTTGTTCTTCCGACAGGATAAATGCCAAGTTGTTTAAAGCGAAATCTTGTTTAGGATTAATCGAAATCGCTTTTTGAAAATCCTTCTTGGCTAAATCATATTGTTTGTTCTCAAAATAAATAAAACCGTGGTTCGAATACGCCTCAGCATTATTAGGGTTAATCCTAATTGCTTTTTCATAATCGGCCGTTGCTCCAGCAGCATTATTAAGTTGTACTTTTACATTCCCTAAGCTCACAAAATAAAAAGAGGAATCTTTAAAAGGCACAGCAATTTTCTCTAAATCAACTAAGCTATTTTGAAAATCTCCTTTTTGAAAAAATACTTCTGAACGATTGTAATAAGCTTCCCAATATTTTTTGTCGATATCAATGGCTTTATCCAAATCTGTTAAAGCTTCATCCAATTCATCAAGCTTTTGATGGGCCAAGGCCCTGTTATTATAAGCATCAGCAAAATCTGGATTTTTAATAATGGCTTCGTCAAACCAATGAATAGCCTCTTGATATTCCTTATCTTTTAATTTATAATTCCCCCTTTTGAAGAATTTGATAGCCTCTTCTTTTTTATCTGCACCGCAAGAAAAAAGTAAAATGCCCGAGAGTATCAATAATAATGCTTTGTTTTTCACTGATTTTAAATGTTTTATGTAAATAATTGTCTTTGAAGGTTCAGTTTTGCTTGATGAAGTCCCTCGTAAAATTACTAGAAATTGTTGGAATGGACTCTAAAATTAGACAAGACTCCTGTCTGAACTATGACATTAACACTTTTGTTTCTAATTTTGTAAGGACAGTTCGCTGTCTTGATTTAAACTTTAAAAAAATATTGCAATGATTAAAGCTGAAATGCTAACCGACAAAGGTTTGATGGTGATAGAATTTTATGAGCAAGATGCTCCAATCCATGTTAAAAACTTTGTTGATTTATCAAAAAGTGGATTTTACGATGGCGTAACATTTCATAGAGTTTTACCTGATTTTGTGATTCAAGGTGGAGACCCAACTGGAACAGGTGGTGGTGGCCCTGGCTATACTATTCCTTGCGAATTGACAGGAAATAACCAATATCACGACCGTGGTGTTTTATCAATGGCTCACCGTGGTAGAAATACTGGAGGTTCACAGTTCTTTATTTGTCATAGCCGTAAAAATACTGCTCACCTAGACCGTAACCATACTTGTTTCGGTAAAGTAGTAGAAGGTTTAGAAGTAATAGATGCTATTCGTCAAGGAGATGCCATCCAGAAAATTACTATTATAGAAGAATAGGTCAGTCTCACACAATTTAAATTAATCTGATATGTATTTTATTGGCGAGTTAAAAGGTTCCAGTCCTGATTTGAAAATTTCATTATATAAATGGAATTCAAAGTTTTTTGTAAAGTTCGAAACACCAGATTTAGAACAAGTTTACAAAATATCAGAGATGGACGTTTCTGAAGATGAAGTTCGAGCAATGGTTAACGAGGCCTTCATTGAAAAAATTATCACCCGTTTTAAAGAAATGTATCAAGATTTAGGAGAATTAATGGGAGATTATTAGCGTTAGCATCATAAAAAAGGGAATAAACAAATAAGTTTATTCCCTTTTTTAATAATCGTTTGTGAGAGTTGTTTACAAAAACAACCATTTTTTATAAAGTGCTTTTTGTTCCTCTGTTTGGGTAGGAAGAGCTTCAAGAACGAAATTTTTAGTAGGATTTCTCTGAATCTTAATCGAGTAGGTTTTTTCTAAACCATCTCTTCTTACTTTTACAGCCATAAGGTCTCCAATTTTCTTGTTACTGATAGCTTTTAAAACCTCATCAGATTTTGAAATAGTCAGTCCGTCAATCTGTAAAATTTCATCATTAACGTTTAATCCGTCGATATATGCAGGTGATTCTTTTATCACTCCAGTGATTTTCAAACCACTAGCTGCTCTAAATTCAGCCCCTAAATATGGCTCATTTTTTTCAGCATTTTTATCAACCAGCGTCATGCCCACGGCAGACAAATAGGTATTATAAGAAATAGCCTCTGTTCCAAAAATATATTTTTGGAAAAAATCATCCATTTTTTTGCCAGCAACCGCTTCTACTGTTTTTTGAAATTCTTCATCTGTAAAACCTCTGCCAAGTTTTTTGTAATATTCATTGTACAAAGCCTTCATTACATCATCAAGGTTTTTAGCACCTTTGGTAGATTCTAAAATAGCTAGATTCAAAACACCACCCAATACAGCTCCTTTGTCATAATAAGAAATAGTACTGTTGCGAGAGTTTTCGTTTTGACGATAATACTTTATCCATGCATCCCAACTTGATTCTGCTACCGATTGAACCTTATTACCTGGCTGATTTTCGATGGTATTGATTTCAGAAGCATAGGCACTCATATATTCCTCTGGCGTGTTCAAATTAGCCTTACGCAAAATGTAAGTAGCATAAAAACTAGTACAACCTTCTGAAAACCATAGCATGTGCGTATAATTTTCATTTTCATAATCAAACGGTCCGAGTGCTTTTGGACGAATACGTTTTACATTCCATAAATGAAAATATTCATGTGCTATCAAATTTAACAACCCCTGATAACGTTTTGGATCTGAATAGCTACTTCTTGATGTTTGGCAAGTAGTAGAATTAAGGTGTTCTAAACCACCTCCGCCAGCAGCTAAATTATGAATCAAGAAAGTATAGTCTTTACAAGGATGCTCACCAACAACAGACATAGCAGCTTCACAAACTTTTTTGAAATCAGCGGTAACTTTAGCATCATCAAATTTTGCTTCTCCATACATAGCAATTTTGTGCGGAACTCCACTTACATCAAACGAAAGTACTTTCTGCGTTCCAATTTCAATAGGTGAGTCAATCAAAATGTCAAGATTATCCGCTTGGTAAGTAAATGTACCAATATTTTTCAAGCCTGTTGAAACGCTCGTCCAGCCTTCATAAGGTTTAATTATCAGGGTTGATGGAACTTGTTTCCAAGCATTAACGTATAAGAATACACTTGCAGGATTTAAATACCCGTGTGAATCGTCTAAGAAAGATGTTCTAACCGACAATTCATAGGCATATACTTTATAAGAAATGCTTACTTCACTGGTATTTTTATCAATCAGTACGCGCCAAGTATTTTTATTGATTTTATCAGCTTTTAAAAGACTCGTTTTGCTAGTAGCCTTAACACTTTCTACATTTTTAGCATATTCACGAATCAAGTAAGAACCTGGTGTCCAAACGGCCATTTTAAAATCGATATAACCTTGAGCCTTAGTTTTTAAATCAAGATTAGACACTTTCATACTCACATTAAAATAATGAGAAGAAGGTTGTTCCATGGAAAGGGCATACTCAATTTTAGGCTGACTTATAGGGGTCTGAGCCCTCAGGAATTGGCAAATGAGTAGGAATACGGCTAATATTGATTTTTTTTTCATAATTTAATGTTTGCTATGAACGTTTTAAAATTAAATAATACTTTACGATGAAAAACTCTTTGTAGATTGATAATTTTACTTGATTATACTAAACTTATAAGCTTCGAAGAATTTCACAAACGTCAAAAGTAACAATCCATAGCTTGTTTAACAAATTATTTTCTATCTAAAAATAATCATATTTGCTTTTTTTGATAGAATAAACACCCTAAAAATCATCTCTAATGAAAAGATTAACTTCGTTAGTAATCTCAACACTCCTTTTTTCATTCTTTGCTTTCAATACCGCTGTTTTAGCACAAAGCACATTAAGTTATTCAGATATCTCTGTTCATTTTAGAAATGGACAAGAACATTTTGAATCAAAGAATTATGAAGCATGTAGAGCAGAACTAACCCAATACCTCGAAGCAGACAGAACCTTTTTGGAAAAAGAAGACGCCAACAAAGTGTGGGCAGAATATTATTTAGTAAAATGTAGTTTGTATTTAAATTATTCGGATACTGAATTATTAGCCAATCGATTTGTAAGAAATTATCCTGAACACCCTATTGCAGGAACACTTTTTACCGAAATAGGTAATTATTTTTATGAGCAAGGTGATTATACTCGTGCCATAGACTATTTATCGAAAAGCCCAAAATCAAATGAAGAAGCACAATTTCGTTTAGGAATTTCGCATTTTACCCTTCAAAATTATAATGAAGCCCTTGTTATTTTTGATAGCATCAAAGGTGGGCAAGGACAATACGCACCTTCGGCTTCGTATTATGCCGGCGTAATTAATTTCAGGGCTAAAAAATATGAAGAAGCTATTTTTGATTTTAAACAAGCCGAACTTTCTACTTCTTATTTCTCTGAAATTCCAAGTTGGCTAGCGCATAGTTATTACCGGCAAGGAAAATTTACTGAAATGTTAGCTTATACAGAGCCATTATTAAAAGAGAAAAATTCTGGAAAAAAACTAGATGATGTGGCGTTGTTGAGTGCAGAAGTATATTTTCAGCAAGCAGAATATGCCAAAGCAGCCAATTATTATACGATATACAAAAACTACAAGTCGCAAGGGATGCCCATAACGATTGCCTATCGTTATGGATACAGTCTTTATAAAACGGACCAGTTTGCACCAGCAAGTGAGCAATTAAAAAATGTAGCTGCTAAAGGCGATACCCTTGGACAATATGCCGCCTATATTTTAGGGATTTGTTATTTAAAAGCCAATAATCCCAATTATGCATTAGGAGCCTTTGACCAAGCGAGAAAGACCAACTTCAATAAAACCGTTACGGAAGATGCTGACTTCAACTATGGAAAAGTATTACTTGATTTACAACGAGGAGCAGAGTCTATCAAAGCCTTTGAAAGCTTTTTAGCAAAATATCCAAATTCTAAATACGAAGACGAAGCCAATGAATTAGTCAGTGAAGCCTATTTATATTCCAATAATTATCAGGCAGCACTCGCCTACATAGAAGGATTGAAGAAGCGAACGCCAAGAACCAATGCCGCTTATCAAAGGATTTCGTTTAATCAAGCTGTAAAATTCTATAATGACGAGCGTTATGCAGAAGCACTTCCTTATTTTGAAAAATCATTATTAACACCTGAGAACCTAGAAACCAAATATGCTGCTAATTTTTGGAAAGCAGAAGCATTATCGGCAGAAAAAAGATATGCAGAGGCTATCCCTTTATACCAGTCATTGATTGCAACTTCTGACCCTTCTGTAAGTAGTTTAGCTGAACTTCAAAGTAAGAGCAAATATTCATTGGCTTACTGCTATTATAATAATAAAGAATACGACAAAGCGAATAAGGTTTTTAAAGATTATGCAGACCAGATGAAATCCTCTGGCGACTCACAATCTTATCAAGATGCCTTGATTCGTTTGGGAGATACTTATTTTGCATCTAAAAACTACGACCAAGCGATTTATTATTATGATCAAGCCATTACTGGTAATCGCTCTGACCGCGACTATGCTACTTTCCAAAAAGGGTTAGTATTAGCCTTGAAAGGCAATGAAGCGGGAGCAAAGGCAGCTTTCCAAAAAGTACAAACGGATTATCCACAGTCACTTTATTTTGACAATGCCTTGTATCAAGAAGCCAATTTAGAGTTTGTCGCTGGAAGATACATCCCTGCCATTACAAGATTCACGCAGTTGATTAATAATAAGCCACAGAGCAGATTAATTCCAAATGCTTTATTAAAACGTGCAGCAGCCTTTGCCAACACGGCCAATCATGAAGCCTCTATTTTGGATTATAAGAGTATCTTGAAAAACTTCCCAACACTTTCACAAAGTAAAGATGCTTTGACGGGCGTGCAAGAAGAATTAAATGAAGTAGGTCGTCCAGAAGAATTTTCAGCAATTTTAGCGGATTACCAAAGAACAAATCCTACCGATAATTCAGTGGTAGGTTTAGAGTATGAAACTGCTAAACGTCTTTTTTATGCGGATAAATTTGATAAAGCTATCATCGCATTGAGCGAATACGTGCGTAAAAACCCAACCAGCGTAGAATCGTATGAAGCTAAATACTTGATTGCTGAATCTTATTATAAATTGAACGACAAATACCAAGCGTTGAATTTTTATTATCAAGTAATAGCCGATAATAAATACAAATCAGTCAACAAAGCTTATGTAAAAGCGGCAGAATTAGAATTTAACGGTAATAATTTCAGCAGAGCCATTACGAATTACAGAAATATTTTAAGATTCGTAGGCGATAAAAAAGACCAACAAGCAGCTTTAATTGGTTTGATGGAATCTTATTATAAAATGTCTAGAGCAGACTCTACGCTATATTATGCCAATGAAGTAGCTAATACTCCCGACTTAGTATTAGGAGCAAAAAGCAAAGCAAGGCTGTATACTGGTAAAATTTACATGGATAGAAATGATTTTGTAAAGGCGACAGAATATTTCAACCAAACGATTCAAATTGCAAAAGACAATTATGGTGCTGAAGCGCAGTATTTGATTGCTAAAATTCTTTATACCCAAAGAAAATACAAAGAATCATCAGAAATGATTATTAGCAAATTCAGAACAGACTTTGCTGATGCTGCCGATAACATTGTTGGTAAAGCATATTTATTATTATCAGATGATTTTGTAGGTCTTGATAATATCGTTCAAGCACGTGCTACTTTAAACTCTATTATAGAGAACCTTCCCGACCAAACGATTGTAGCGGAAGCGAAAGTAAAATTAAAAGCTATCGAGAAACGATAGTACAGCACGTTATCACCATAATTTTTAATAAAATAGACTTAGGTAATTTAAACCTTTCTTACAATGCAAAATAGCTCATTCAATACCATATATACCCGACTCCCTTTATTACTAATTGCGCTTGGTTGTTCTTTACAAATGAAAGCCCAAAAGAAAGAAGGAGAAGTAAAAACAGATGAAATTGAGGTTTGGAAAGAGGCAAAAGTAAATTTGCCTCAAGCGAATAGAATTTTTGAAAAAATTTCTACCGCTAAAATAGATAATACCAAAAAGCCTATTCGATATGAATTTATTGAAAGAAGATTGCCCGTAGAGACGCCAGAATTTAGTCCTACTGTGACAATGCCTGATAAAGGAAGTACTAAAGAAAACGAATTTGCGGAAAGATATAATAATATAATCAGGGCTGGAATTGGTAATTATGGACATACCTTTTTAGAGGGACATGGAGGGTTTTCAACTGGCGAGGATAATTATCATGGCGTATACGTTAAGCATAATAGTTTTAGACTAGGCCCTATTGGTGCAAATTATTCTGGTCAATCTCAGAATTTAATCAAGGTTCATAGCCGAACTTCGTTCAGTTCAGTAAAACTAGCGGGTGCATTGGGTTGGGAAAGAAGAGGTTTTGATTATTATGCATATAACAACCAAACCAATTTTAATTTCCCTGAATCGCAAATTTTCAATTCATGGAACAAGTTTAATTTCACAGGTACAGTAAGTAATAATAACAAAAATGCGAAAGTAGATTACGTCCTTAACTCAAACCTATCGTATTTATTTACCCACTTAAAGGCCAATGAATTAGTTTGGAATGCGAATTTGAAAGGAGTATATCCCCTGACAGAACAACTATCAGCCTTGCTTGAAGGAAGTATCGTTATCGCACAACGCCAAGACTCACTTACTTTATACCGTAACCTGTATAAAGTAAAGCCAACCTTTCAATTTAAAAATGATTTATTTTCAATCACGGCGGGTTTGAATATTATCAATGACAGAGAAAAGAATACTTTTAATAACAGCTATTTATTCCCAATCGTAAAAATTGATGTGCAGCCTATTGAAGGTGTAAAAGTATTTGCAGGATATGAAGGAGATGTATATGCGAATAATCTTTCATCATTATTAACCGAAAATCAATGGCTAGGAAGATTCACACAATTAAGGAATACACGTAAAACGGCTGATTATTTTGCAGGAGCAAAAACTACTTTATCTAACGGGCTGTCGGTAGAAGCAAAAATTAGCTATGCTCGTTATAAAGATTTTTATGTATTCAATAGCAATTCAACAGATAGTACTCGCTTTGATGTGATGTATTCAAATGATACCACTATCGTAAAAGTAACGACTTTTTCAGGACAAGCCAGCTATCAAATTCCTGACGTTTGGAGGTCTAATTTTAAGTTTGATGTAAATGTGTACAGTGGCTTAGGGAATCTAGAAAACGCTTGGCATCGTCCTGCTTTCAATGCTACTTGGACGAACACATTTACTGTTAAAGATAAACTATTGTTAGCATCTGATTTTTACTTTATCACTGGACTAAAAGGGAAAAACTATGTGACAAATCGTGAAGTAAAGCTTAATTCGATTATCGACCTTAACTTAAAGGCGACCTATTTACTTTCTGAACATTTAGATTTATTCATTTCTGTGAATAATATTTTGAATAAAAGTTATCAGCGATACTTATATTATCCTACACAAGGGGTAAATTTTCTTGGTGGTCTGTCATATTCTTTCTAAATTCGTCCATAGAACATAAAAACCAATATTTGAATTCTTTTAAAATTTATGATAACAGTACAAAATCATATTAGAGAATTACTCTTTGAACAAGATTGTGTGGTAATCCCAGATTTTGGAGGATTCGTAACCAATTTTGATTGTGCCAAGGTTGATAAATTAGAACAATATATCAAGCCTGCACAAAAATGGTTGGCTTTCAATGGCTTACTAAAAAATGATGATGGTTTGTTGAGTAACTTTATTGCCAAGCATGAAGGAATAAGCCGTGAAGAAGCTACTCATAAAATTAAACTGTTTGTTGAAGAAGCCAAGAAAGGCATTCGTGTTGAGCAATACTTTCATATCAATGGAGTTGGTATGTTTACGCAAAATGAGGAAGGTAAAATTCAATTTCATGCTTCAGAACAAAGTAATTTTTTAGGGGAAAGTTTCGGATTAGAAAAAATATCTATCAAAAGAAGTAATATTACTCAGCCAATTATTAAAGTGGATACGCTGGTTAATAATACAGTGTCTCAGAAAACTATTCAACATGTTTTTGCTAGTAATGATCGTGATACATCAGCGATAGAGCTTAAAGTTATGGCTAATAGAGTATTGACTACTAAGGATAAAAAAAGAACTCCTGTATTGAAATTTTTAGTGGCTATGGTAGCTGCTTCATTGTTTGTCTCAGCTATTTATTTATATGATAATGAGAAAAACAGTTTAAGTTCTTTCAATCCATTTCAATTTTCGCAGAAACAACCTGCAGAGATGGAAGCTTACGCTGACCCCGTACCTGTGGATACAGCTACTCCTATGGCAGTAGTTCCAAAAGTAGATTCTTCTAAATTTGTGAAAATTATTCCTGCTGTTAAATCAATTGAAAAACCGATACTAAATGAAGATGAAAATCGTTTTTTTGTAATAACAGGAAGTTTTGGAGAAAAAGAGAATGCCGAAAATCAACTAGCATCATTGAAACGTAAAGGTTTCTCTCATGCTTCTATTTTAAAACCATCAAAAGGCGGTAAATTAATAAAAGTTTCTGCTGGCGGTTTTAATGATGAAGAATCAGCTAACGAAGAAGCTATCAAAGTTGCTAAAGCTATCAACCAAAATGCCTGGATATTTAAAAAGTAAGTTTGGTTATTCTATCAATCATTAGCTATTATATCAATGAACTCCTATCAACTCGAAGAAGAAGAAAGTAAAAATAGGCAGAGAGCGCTTATTATTACAATTATCATTAATGCTTTAATGTTTTACTTATTTTGGTACATTACGGTATGGACTAGTGAGGAGAACAAAAAAGAAGAATTAGTGGGTGATGGAGGTTTTGTCATGAATTTTGGGACAGATAAATCAGGAAGTGGAAAAGTTTATACAAAAAACAAAGCCAGTGATTTAAAAGAAGAAATAGAATCTAAAGCTTCGACTGAAACTAAGAAAATAGAAAAGGTAGTTCCAAAGCCTGTGATTCCTCCAGAAGTTGAAAAAGTAAAAACAGTTGTTAAGAAAGCTCCTAAAGAACCACCAGTAGTCAGTAGCAAAGTTACGAGCCCTGTAAAAGTGAAAGAGGAAGTAATAACTAAAGTTGAGAAAAAGGTTGCAACAAAACCAGCTGAAGTAAAGCCAACTCCTGCACCTGTTAAAGTCCCTGAGAAGAAAATTGATAATTCAGCACTGTTACCAACCAAGAAAGGAAATAGTTCTTCTAATGGTACTTCGGGAACAGAATCAAGACCAGGAGGAGCATCTGATGGAAATTCCAAAGGGAAGGGAAATCAAGGCCAGCCAGAAGGAAAAGTAGTAGAAGGAGGGGATTACACCAAACGACCAGCAGGAGATGGTAACGGTGGAACAGGAGGAAGCGGAAGCGGTGGAAGTTCCTTAAATTTAACAGGTTGGACATGGTTTAGTAAACCTGTTGTTGATGATGATTCAAACGATACAGGTATTATTCGATTCAAAATTAAAGTAGATTCTGATGGTGATGTAGTTGATATTAGTCTTGTCGAAAGCACAGTTAGTCCAACAGTCATGCAGAAATACAAAAGAACAGTTCAGAAGACGAAATTTAGACCGACAAGTGATGGAGATAGACCAGAATATTCCTCTGGAACAGTCACTTTCAAATTAAGTCCGAGATAATTTGAGATAATTATTGAAAAGTGTAAGTCGAAAGGCTTACACTTTTTTTCTTTTAAGAGCATCCATCAATTATCTTTGTTCATTAGATAATCAGGATAAATCATCAGGATTGCTCTTTAAACATCCGATTTTAATAAAATGACCTACGAAGAAACTATTCATTATTTATACCAACAACTACCCGTATTCCACAGAATAGGGAAGAAAGCTTTCAAGGCCAACTTAGATAATACCAATGCTATTTGTGCGCATTTAGGAAACCCTCATGAAAAATTTAAAACAATTCATATTGCAGGGACCAATGGAAAAGGAAGTACTTCACATTTTATCGCTGCTATTTTGCAAGTTGCGGGTTATAAAACAGGCTTATATACTTCGCCACATTTAAAATCATATACTGAACGCATTCGTATTAATGGAGCGCCAATAGCTGAAGAAGAAGTTGTTTCCTTCGTGGCAGAGAATCAGCGTTTTTTAGAGGATTTAAAGCCTTCTTTTTTTGAAATGAGCGTAGGTATGGCCTTTGACTATTTTGCCCGTCAACAGGTTGATATTGCAGTAATTGAAGTAGGTTTAGGTGGGCGATTAGATTCTACTAATATTATTCATCCAGAACTATCTGTCATCACAAACATTAGCTTTGATCATACGGATATTTTAGGAGATACCCTTGCTCTGATTGCTGGAGAAAAAGCTGGAATTATCAAAAGAAATACGCCCGTCGTTATAAGTGAGTATCAAGATGAAACCAAGGGCGTCTTTAATCAGAAAGCCTTAGCAGAAGGTGCCGATATCTTTTTTGCAGAAGATAGTTTTTCAATAAAATCATTTGATAACAACGGACTATCATTAACATTAGAAATTCTCAATAAAAAAACTAATTTATCTGAAACTTATATTTCTCAACTAAAGGGGAGTTATCAGTTAAAAAATATTTTAGGGGTATTACAAGCTGTTGAAATATTGAAACAACAAGGATTTGATATTTCAAACGAAGATGTTAAATATGGAATTGAAAATGTTGTTTCAATCACTGGATTAAAAGGGCGTTGGCAAGTATTAGCAGAAAACCCAACGATGATTTGTGATACAGCCCATAATTTAAGTGGCATTACTGAAGTACTATCAAGCATCGCAAAGATAAAATACAATAAGCTATGGATGATATTAGGCTTTGTTTCTGATAAAGATATTGAAGGCATTTTAGCGCTGTTACCTAAAGAAGCCACCTATATCTTTTGTCAAGCCAATGTCCCTAGAGCGTTAGAAGCCAACCTATTAAGTGAAAAAGCAATGCATTATAATTTGCACGGTTCTGTCATAGAAGATGTAAACAAAGCCATTGCTTTTGTTAAAAATCAGGCTTCAGCTAAAGATTTAATTTATGTTGGTGGAAGTACTTTTGTAGTAGCAGATATTGACGAGTTGTAATTTTAAGAGCGTAATTCAAATATTAAGAAAAAAATAAGTAGTAGATTAATGGGAAGGCAAAAAGCTAAAAGATTTGAGAGTAATATTATTCAAGAGAATGTTATACAAGAAGGAAAACCATTGTATGAAAATATAAAAGGGGCATGGAATAAAGAGGTTTTTCATAATTCAAATCCCATCGTACTTGAACTGGGCTGTGGAAAGGGTGAATATACAGTAGGGTTGGCCAAGTTATTTCCTGATAAGAATTTTATAGGCATTGATATAAAAGGGGATAGGATAGCAGTGGGGAGTCAGAAAGCGATTGAAGGTAATTTAAGGAATGTTGCCTTTCTGAGAACTAAAATACATGGGTTAGATAGTTTTTTTGAAGAAAATGAAGTGTCTGAGATTTGGATAACTTTTCCTGACCCACAAGTATTACAGAGTGGCGTAAGGAGAAGGCTTACAAATCCACGTTTTTTAGAGATTTATGCTAAAATTTTATCCCCAGGAGGGTATTTACATTTAAAAACAGATTCAGAATCATTTTTTAAATACTCAATCACTGCTTTAAATGATTTTGGAGCGAAGGGCTTAATTGAAACTACAGACCTGTATAATTCTGATTTGAATGTAAGGCATTATAATATTAAGACCAGATTTGAAGAGATTTTTACGGCAAAAGGTTTCAATATTAATTACTTGTATTGCTCGTTTTAAAAGGTTATAAAACAAAAAAGGTGAATCAAACGATTCACCTTTTTTGTTTATTTGTCAGTTGATTATTTAATCAATTGAGCAAAATAATTTACTGTACGTACTAATTGAGAAACGTAAGACATTTCGTTATCGTACCAAGATACAGTTCTAACGATTTGACTATCACCTACAGTTTGTACTTTAGTTTGTGTTGCATCGAATAATGAACCAAATGAAGTACCAATGATATCGCTACTTACGATTTCGTCTTCAGTATAACCAAAGCTTTCGTTTGAAGCTGCTTTCATTGCCTCATTGATTTCACTAGCTGTAACTTTTTTAGCTAATATTACAGTAAGTTCAGTTAATGAACCAGTAATGGTTGGAACTCTTTGAGCAGAACCATCCAATTTACCTTTTAATGAAGGAAGTACTAAACCAATTGCTTTTGCAGCACCTGTAGAGTTTGGTACAATGTTTTCAGCAGCAGCTCTAGCTCTTCTTAAATCACCTTTAGCGTGTGGAGCATCCAAAGTATTTTGGTCATTTGTATAAGCATGAACAGTTGTCATTAAGCCGTTTACAATACCAAATTGTTCTTCTAATACTTTTGCCATTGGAGCTAAACAGTTAGTTGTACAAGATGCACCACTAATTACTGTTTCAGAACCATCTAAAATATCGTGATTTACGTTAAATACAATTGTTTTAGCATCACCAGTAGCAGGAGCAGAGATTACTACTTTCTTAGCACCAGCAGTTATATGAGCAGAAGCTTTTTCTTTATCAGTAAAGAAGCCTGTACATTCTAATACAACGTCAACTTCGTGTTTTCCCCAAGGAATAAGAGCTGGATCTCTCTGAGCATAAATAGTTACTTCTTCGCCATTAACTGTAATAGTGCTTTCAGTAGAAGTAACTTCTGCATTAAAACGTCCTTGCGCTGAGTCATATTTTAATAAATGAGCCAACACTTTAGGGCTAGTTAAATCATTGATTGCTACAATATCAATGCCTTCCATGTTATAAATCTGACGATAGACTAAGCGTCCTATGCGTCCAAAACCGTTGATTGCAACTTTTACCTTTGCCATTTTTAAATAAGGGATAATTGATTAAATCTACAGTACAAAAGTAGAGTTTTTAGGAGAATAATACAAGTAAAAACAATATATATAAGTGGCTATCCACATTAGTAATTTTTAGCAGTAAATTTAGTAAAAAACTAATTACTCGGTTAAGATTACTAAAAATAATAGTTGTTTTATTTAGTTTTGCTAATTTATGTACTGTACTATTACCTTATTTATAGCTTACAATCCTGATAGAAAATTGCTCTTAAACTACTTAATATCTGCCTCGCTACGGCATAATATAACCTCTATAAAGCATATAAATGATAAATATAGTAATATGAAAGTCTTAAGAAAAGGATAGGGAAGGGGATATTTATTACGTTTAGCGCAATAGGAATGAGCTTAAATAAAGATATCATGCATACATCTGTAAATATATGCTAGAGCTGTTCCTAAAAGACTGTATACACTAAAGAGAGTCTATTCAAATGAAATCAATCTGAGAAAGAAATAAAATTAGGAAAATCTTGTGTTCAATTATTTCTGGCTATAAACTGTCAAATTGACATACTATCATTAAAATAATCAACCAAATAATATTTTGTTTATCTAATATTCGTATAAAAATACTATTTGCAATACACTTAAAATCAATTAATTGAATCATTTAAAGTAAACAAACAGTTTTCAACATAAAATAGGAGAGCGCTAGTGAGGATAATATCTAATAGCTTAATGCTATAACATCCTATCAGACGATTCTCTTAATATAATTTCATTAAGTATGTTCAAAACAGATTATCTTTGTAGATTAAATAAAAGCAACAATATCCAAAATATTTAAATGGAAAATTTAAAACAAATTATTGAAAACGCTTGGGAGAATCCAACTTTACGTTCATCAGATGAAACAAAAAAAGCTATTGAAGCCGTAGTTGAAAAAGTAGATAAGGGAGAGCTTAGAACGGCACATCCAAATGAAGATGGCTCTTGGACGGTCAATGAATGGGTTAAAAAAGCAATCGTAATGTATTTCCCTATTCGCCAAATGGAAGTGCAAGAAGTAGGTATTTTTGAATTTCATGATAAAATGAAACTAAAGAATAATTATGCTAATTTAGGCGTACGTGTTGTGCCACCTGCAGTAGCAAGATATGGAGCTTATTTAGCAAAAGGCGTAATCATGATGCCATCATACGTAAACATTGGTGCTTATGTAGACTCGGGAACAATGGTAGATACTTGGGCTACAGTGGGTAGTTGTGCTCAAATCGGTAAAGATGTTCACTTGAGTGGTGGTGTTGGAATTGGCGGCGTTTTAGAGCCACCACAGGCTTCGCCAGTGATTATTGAAGATGGTGCTTTCATTGGCTCACGTTGTATTGTTGTTGAAGGAGCAAGAATTGGTAAACGTGCAGTATTAGGAGCTGGTGTTACAATCACTGGGAGTTCTAAAATAATAGATGTAACAGGTACTGAACCTGTAGAATACATAGGATTCGTTCCTGAGAATAGTGTGGTTATTCCTGGAAGTTTAACCAAGAAATTTGCTGCGGGTGAATACAATGTTCCTTGTGCTTTAATCATTGGTAAGCGCAAGGAAAGTACAGACCTTAAAACCTCTTTAAATCAAGCGCTAAGAGAGAATAATGTAGTTGTTTAAGGATTGTATCCATTCAAGAAAAAAAGTCGTGAAAATCACGACTTTTTTTCTTGCTATTAACTTAAAAATAACGTTCAATATTCTATTTGATTGATTTTCATCTTAAATTCGGTTAATACATATACATTCCAACTGAATGTTCATTCTAAATAATATATAATAATGATAAATGAGACACATCCTTTACAATTAGGTAAATACAACAGGCTAGAAGTCATCAAGGAATTAGACTTTGGTTTGTATTTAGATGGCTTTGAAGGTGAAGAAATTTTGATTCCTAGAGTCTATGTTCCTGAAGGCACTCAAATAGGACAATTCCTAGATGTATTCATCTACAGAGATTCTGAAGATAGACTTATTGCCACTACTTTGAAACCTTATGCAACAGTGGGGGAGTTTGCCTATTTAAAGGTGAAAGATGTGAGTAAATTAGGGGTCTTTTTAGACTGGGGATTGATGAAAGATTTACTTGTTCCCTTTGGTGAACAACAATCTAAAATGGCCGTGGGAAGGAGTTATTTAGTTTATATTTATATAGACGAAGAGACCCAAAGAATAGTTGCTTCTGCCAAGATCGATAAGTTTCTCCCAAATGATGCAGAAGAATTTACTGAAAAACAACAGGTAGAATTGCTACCATACGAATACACAGATTTAGGCATAAAAGCATTGATTAACAAATGTAAAATAGGTGTAATTTACAAAAATGAAGTATTTAAATCTGTAAATCTAGGAGAGTTTACAATTGGATACATTAAGAAAATAAGAGAGGACGGAAAGATTGATTTAACATTGGAAAAAATCGGTTTTGAACGAATTGACAATACTAAATCGTTCATATTATCTCAATTAAATAATCATAATGGATTCCTTCCATACAATGATAAAACAAGTGCAGAGGTTATTTATAGCAATTTACAAATGTCAAAAAAGGATTTTAAGAAAGCTATAGGGGGATTATACAAAGACATGCAAATTATCATCAAAGAAGATGGAATTTACATCAATAAACAAGAATAAATTAACATTTACATTCAATTACATTTGTAATTTACACAATCAATTATCATATTTACATTATTAAATTACTATTGTAAATATGTATTAAACATTTGTAACATGGATTTAAATAAAAAAATAGAACAGATAATAGTAGATAAGGGGCTCTCCCCAAGTTATTTTGCTGATGCCATAGGGATACAACGAAGTAGTATCTCACACATTCTATCTGGGAGAAATAAGCCTAGTTTAGACATTGTACAAAGGATTTTGAAGGTATTTCCTGACATAGACAGAGATTGGCTTCTTTTTGATAACGATTCACTTAGTCAGAATATCCCTCAGCCTCATAAACAAGTAATTAGTAATCAACCAATTAGGCCTACCCAGAATAGAGATGTAAAACCCCAAGAATCGGTTAAAAATAGTAGTCCTGAGCAATTATATGTACAATCGCCTGTAAGTGCCTTACAGAGGCGTAAAACAGAGCGTCCGGAGGTGGTTGAAGCACCCGCTCCATCTGGTAAGCAAATAGAAAGGATTGTTATATTTTATACGGATGGCACCTTTATGGAAAGTAAACCTGTTTAATAAATTTGTACTTTTTTAATATATCCCTTATGTAGTTATGGATAGAGTAGGAGGAAACTTGCTGGATAAAGAGAGAGGAATTAAATAGAAAAGGAGGTAGATAATGCCTCTTTTAAGTGCTCTTCTTATCAAAGAAAATGGTTAAACAGGATGTTATTTGAACGAAAAAGATATGGGCTCTTAAAATCAAAATTTGATATTTTGATTTTAAGAGAGGGTAAAAGTGGGCGAAAAAAATCCTTTTTAAAAAAATAAGCTGATATTTTATATATCTCTATATTTAATAATAGGATAAATTAAATACAACATCTAGTATTTTTTTGTTATCCATCCGACTCTATTACGTATTGATAACTACCTATTTATGCTAGGTACTTCCTATTATATCATCGTAGTTTTCTCTTTAAATACCCACCCTTTAGGGTAGTATCTGAAGTAACGTTTCACACAATCATACATATATCTTGCTGATTATCAAATAGTTAACCAAAGTGTTCCACGTGAATTTATAACTTACTGATAATTAGATACTTATAATTTTATTAGTAATGATAGTAATATTTAAAAAAGCAAATCCATTTATTGATGCATAATTTTAACGTTATTCTTACTAATTTTGATTAATTTTTTACCTAAAACATTATATACAAAACATGCAAAGCATAGATTCTCTTAATCAAGTTGCTGAATTTCATCGCACATTCAAAGCTCCAATTCTTGATAAACCACAAATACCTTCATTAGAACGATGTAAATTAAGAGTAAGTCTTATTGCCGAAGAATTGAGAGAGCTACAAGAAGCCATTGAAGCTAATGATCTTATTGAAGTAGCAGATGCTTTGTGTGATATTCAATATGTGCTTTCTGGAGCTGTACTTGAGTTTGGTCTTGGTGAAAAATTCGTTGACCTTTTTAATGAAGTACAAAGATCAAATATGTCTAAAGCTTGTAGTACTTATGAAGAGGCTGAGGATACTGTAAAATTCTATTTTCAAAAAGATGGCACTGTGGCTGAGATTATAAAAGATGAAGATAAATTTTTAGTTTATAGAACTTCAGATAATAAAGTACTTAAATCTGTAAAATATTCACCTGCTGATTTAAAAAGTATTCTAACACTATAATTTTAATGATTCTGCCTTGAAATTTAATCGCCTCAGAATTAAATAATCAAGGCATTCATATGGATTGATAACCTATTAATTACCAATCCATTACAATAAACCAGTCTCTTCTAAGTAGATATATATTATCAATATTATCAGCTTCAAAAAAACAAATTTAATCGTATGCGTCTGAAATAGCTTGACAGTTTCTAAAAAGCCTTTTCAGGTTGTTTTTTCACCACATTAGAAAACCTTATTTTTTTATAAGGATACCATCTTAATTTTTCAACTTGCCCAAAATGATGACATTGGATGGGCGTTTTGTAGTCAAGCGAGGCATGAGGACGGTAATTATTGTAGGTCTCAATCACCTGCGGAATCGCCTTTAAAGCTGCCTCTTCCGATACAAAACCATTGCCTAAATTGAACTCTTCTTTTAGGGTTCGGTTGAGTCTTTCAGCCATCGAATTTTCATTGGGTTCTGCCGAAGAACACATACTCATTTTGATACCCGCTTTCTGAATTAAATCCACGTAAGCCCACGAACAATATTGAACACCTCGGTCAGAATGATGAATTAATTCTGTCCTCTTTTTACGGGTTTGCAAAGCCATTTTCAAAAGCACCCACGGGACCTTTTGCTTCCAAGGTTGGTTGCAAAGCCCAGCCCACAATCTTGCGAGAAAAAGCATCCATAATCAAAGATAAATACACAAAACCACGACCCACTTGAATGTACGTCATATCGCTCACCCAGAGCTGTTCACTACCCGTCGGAATAAAATCTTTTATCCGATTTGGGTATTTTTTATACGAGTGATCCGACTGAGTAGTCACCACCTTATAATGCTTCTGTTTGACCAATAAACCCTCTTTTTTCATCAACTGGTGCAGTTTATCACGACCAATTTTTAACTGATGGAAAAAAAAGAAAGGTTTTATTAACTCATACAACTTCCCTGAACCAATCCCAGGAATACGCTTACGAATCCGTTTGATTTCTCCGAGAACCAAGTCGAATTCAAACACATTCTTCTCCATTTGCTTGATAGC